>NZ_LHPA01000051.1:0-56858 GCF_001297215.1 Pseudomonas sp. RIT-PI-o
CAACTTCAACCACTTGCGCTTCCGATCTCTCGTTAGCGGGAGGCGAATTCTACAGCGTTAATCGCTGCTGTCAACACCTCTTTTTCTCCGCTTTCGACCGAGAAGATCGAACCGTTAAAAGAGCCAACATCACTGCTCTTTCAACTCCTCCCAGGCTTCGATGATCTGAAGCGAGCCGCTGTCGAAAACTGCGCAACTCTTTGAATCTCAAGGAGTTTTCCGTTTCGACTGCGCCGGAAGTGGGGCGAATTATAGACCTCTGGAATTCGCCGTCAACCCCTAATTCCAACTTTATTCAGATTTCAGCGTGATACGCGCAAAAGCCTTCTTACCGGCCTGGCAAACGTGAGTCGCGCCCACTACATATATAAAGGAGCGATCAACCACCTCACCATCAACGCGCACTCCGCCAGCCGCCAACAGATCACGCGCCGCTGCCGAGTTCTTCACCAGACCTGCCTTATTAAGAACGGCAGCGATCGGCATGTCCTCAGCCGAAGCCAGTTCGATCTCAGGCAAATCGTCCGGAAGCTCGCCATCCTTCATGCGATTGCCAGCCCCACGATGAGCATTCGCTGCAGCTTCTTCACCATGGAAACGCGCAACAATCTCTTCAGCCAGCTTGATCTTGATGTCACGCGGGTTCGCACCAGCTTCAACGTCAGCCCGGAATGCATCGATCTCATCCATGGACCGGAAGCTCAGCAATTCAAAGTAACGCCACATCAGCGCATCCGGAATGGAAACCAGCTTGCTGTACATGACGCCCGGCGCTTCCTGGATACCGACGTAGTTGCCCAGCGACTTGGACATCTTCTTCACGCCATCCAGACCTTCCAGCAATGGCATGGTCAGAATGCACTGAGCCTCCTGACCATACCCACGCTGCAGTTCACGCCCCATCAGCAAATTGAATTTCTGATCGGTACCGCCCAGTTCGACATCCGCGCGCAGTGCGACCGAGTCGTAGCCCTGCACCAGCGGATAGAGGAACTCGTGAATAGCGATTGGCTGATTGGTGGTGTAGCGCTTGTCGAAGTCATCGCGCTCGAGCATGCGGGCGACAGTGTATTGCGACGTCAGGCGAATGAAATCCGCCGGCCCCATCTTGTCCATCCAGGTGGAGTTGAAGGCAACTTCGGTTTTCGCCGGATCAAGAATTTTGAAAACCTGAGTCTTGTAGGTTTCGGCATTCTCGAGAACCTGTTCGCGCGTCAGCGGAGGGCGCGTTGCGCTCTTGCCACTCGGGTCGCCGATCATCCCGGTGAAGTCACCAATAAGGAAGATCACCTGATGCCCCAGCTCCTGGAACTGACGCAGCTTATTAATAAGCACGGTATGACCCAGATGCAGATCCGGAGCGGTAGGGTCGAAACCAGCCTTGATACGCAGCGGTTGGCCGCGTTTGAGCTTCTCGACCAGCTCGGACTCGACCAACAGTTCTTCCGCACCACGTTTAATCAGCGCTAGCTGCTCTTCAACCGACTTCATAACAGACCCGCAAGGCTCAGATTCAAAGGGAACCAACCATACAAGAACGCGCACCAATTACAAGTTTTGCCCGGCGCACGGACAGCAATCCACAGGCCCGAGGTCTGTGGACTTGCTTCAGAGATGATTTGGTTATATTTTATACAGTTATTTCATCTTCATCATGTCATTCATCTTTTCCAATTCATCTATTTCAAAGTCAAAAATTACCTATGACCACAGAACCGTCTAAAGCGCCCCCGCTTTACCCGAAGACCCACCTGCTCGCCGCAAGTGGAATCGCCGCCCTTCTCAGTCTGGCGTTGCTGGTATTTCCCTCCAGCGATGTTGAAGCCAAAAAGACGACTCTGAGTCTTGAACTGGAAAGTCCTGCTGAACAACTGACACAAGATCAAGACGCTGCCGATGCAGCTCAAGCCACAAACGAACCCGCAGCTTCCCCGTTCGCACAAATCGAAAACAGCGACGAAAATGCCGCACAAACCGCTGAAACCGCGCCGGCGCCTGTTGCGGCTGCTGAGAAATCAAAAGAGCCTGGTCACCGCGAGGTCGTGGTTTCCAAAGGCGATACGCTGTCTACCCTGTTTGAAAAGGTCGGTCTGCCTGCAGCCTCTGTGCACGAAGTACTGGCAAGCGACAAGCAGGCCAAACAGTTCAGCCAGCTCAAGCGTGGTCAGAAACTCGAATTCGAACTGAGTCCGGAAGGACAGTTGACCAGCTTGCACAGCAAGGTCAGCGACGTTGAAACCATTACCCTGACCAAGAACGATAAGGGCTATTCGTTCAACCGTGTCACCGCCAAGCCAACGGTTCGCACTGCCTACGTTCATGGCGTCATCAACAGCTCGCTTTCGCAGTCCGCTGCGCGCGCCGGCCTCTCTCACAGCCTGACGATGGATATGGCCAGCGTCTTCGGCTACGACGTCGACTTTGCTCAGGACATCCGTCAGGGTGACGAATTCGATGTGATCTACGAGCAGAAAGTCATCAACGGCAAGGCAGTCGGCACCGGCCCGATCCTTTCCGCGCGCTTCACCAACCGTGGCAAGACCTACACCGCCGTTCGCTACACCAACAAACAAGGCAACAGCAGCTATTACACCGCCGATGGCAACAGCATGCGCAAGGCTTTCATCCGGACGCCGGTTGACTTCGCCCGCATCAGCTCGAAGTTCTCCATGGGCCGCAAGCACCCGATTCTCAACAAGATCCGCGCCCACAAAGGTGTTGATTACGCAGCTCCACGGGGCACGCCGATCAAGGCTGCCGGTGACGGCAAAGTATTACTGGCCGGCCGTCGTGGCGGTTACGGCAATACCGTGATCATCCAGCATGGCAACACTTACCGTACGCTCTATGGCCACATGCAGGGTTTCGCCAAAGGCGTGAAAACCGGCGGTACCGTCAAGCAGGGTCAAGTCATTGGCTACATCGGTACCACCGGCCTTTCTACTGGCCCACATTTGCATTACGAATTCCAGGTAAACGGCGTTCACGTCGATCCGCTGGGCCAGAAGCTGCCAATGGCCGATCCGATCGCCAAGTCCGAGCGCGCGCGTTTCCTGGCGCAGAGCCAGCCGCTGATGGCGCGCATGGATCAAGAGAAGGCCACCATGCTGGCTTCGAGCAAGCGCTAAGCGATGGCCCTGTATATCGGTGTGATGTCCGGAACCAGTCTCGACGGGCTGGACATCGCCCTGATCGAACAGACCTCGGCGATCAAACTGATCGACACCCACTACCTGCCAATGCCTGATTCCCTGCGCGCCGAGCTGCTTGGCTTGTGTGCCAGCGGCCCCGACGAGATCGCCCGTTCGGCGATTGCCCAGCAACACTGGGTCGAGCTTGCAGCCTCAGGTATTTATGCCCTCCTCGCTCAACAACAGCTCCAACCCGATGCCATCCGCGCTATCGGCAGCCACGGTCAGACCATTCGCCATGAACCGGCACGCGGCTTCACCGTGCAGATCGGTAACCCAGCCCTGCTGACAGAGTTGACCGGCATTACCGTCGTCAGTGATTTCCGCAGCCGCGATGTTGCGGCGGGCGGCCAGGGTGCACCTCTGGTGCCAGCGTTTCACGAAGCTTTGTTTGAAGAGCGTACCGGTAACCAGGCAGTCTTGAATGTAGGCGGATTCAGCAATCTCAGCCTGATTGAGCCAAGCAAACCTGTAGCCGGTTTCGACTGCGGCCCGGGAAATGTTCTGATGGACGCCTGGATTCACCGGCAACGCGGCGAAAACTATGACCGGGACGGGCAGTGGGCTGCGACCGGCACGGTTCAGCCAAGCCTGCTCAAAGCACTGCTCAGCGACCCGTTCTTCGTGACCAAAGGCCCGAAGAGTACCGGCCGTGAAGTGTTCAATCTGCCTTGGCTGGAACAGCATCTTTCAGGCCTGCCGAGCTTTGCGGCCGAAGACGTTCAGGCCACGCTGCTCGAACTGACGGCGCTGACCATCGTCGAGTCGCTGCAAAGTGCTCAATCGGACACGCAGGAACTGCTGGTCTGTGGCGGCGGCGCACATAACGCCACACTGATGAAACGACTGGCGGATCTACTGCCGAACACTAAGGTCGCCAGCACCGCAACTCACGGCGTCGATCCGGATTGGGTGGAAGCCATGGCCTTCGCGTGGCTCGCTCATTGCTGCCTGGAAGGGATTGCCGCCAACCGGCCAAGCGTCACCGGTGCTCGCGGTCTGCGCGTACTCGGCGCTATCTACCCGGCATAATCTCCGCACACAAAAACGCCGCAGAACCGAAAGGCTCTGCGGCGTTTTGTTGTGTGCGGTGAAGTGCGATCAGATCGAGAACGACGATCCGCAACCACATGTCGTTGTGGCATTCGGGTTCTTGATCACGAAGCGCGAACCTTCCAGACCTTCCTGATAATCCACCTCGGCACCGGCCAGGTACTGGAAGCTCATCGGATCGACCACCAGGCTCACGCCTTCGCGCTCGACGATGGTGTCGTCATCGGCCACGTCTTCATCGAAGGTGAAACCGTATTGAAACCCAGAACAACCGCCGCCCGTAACGAATACGCGCAGCTTCAAGCGATCATTCCCCTCTTCATCGACCAGGCTCTTCACCTTGTGCGCAGCACCTTGAGTGAATTGCAAAGCCGTGGGGGTGAAGGATTCGACGCTCATGCTGACTATCTCCCGGCGTTACGCCGCCATAATGCGTGATGACGCGCATTATCCGCTTGTCCTAGAAAATTGGTCAACTATTAGAGGAGCAGCGGCAAGCTTCGAGCGCTGAGCTTCAAGCTTGCCGCTGATCCTTTGTAGCTGGTGGCTTGAAGCCCGTAGCTGCTTTTAAGGAAGCATGCCAGCGTGGGACAGGCCGAAGCGCTCGTCCAGTCCGAACAGGATGTTCATGTTCTGCACCGCCTGGCCCGAGGCGCCCTTGACGAGATTGTCGATCACCGAAAGTACCACCACCAGATCGCCATCCTGCGGACGATGCACAGCAATGCGGCAGACGTTGGCGCCGCGCACGCTGCGGGTTTCCGGGTGGCTACCGGCTGGCATTACATCGACGAACGGTTCGTTGGCGTAGCGCTTTTCGAACAGCGCCTGCAGATCCACCGAGCGATCGACCACGGTCGCATAGAGCGTGGAATGAATACCGCGAATCATCGGCGTCAGGTGCGGTACGAAGGTCAGGCCGACATCCTTGCCCGCCGCGCGACGCAGACCCTGGCGAATTTCTGGCAGGTGGCGATGACCTTTTACCGCATAGGCCTTCATGCTTTCCGACGTCTCGGAGTACAAAGAACCTACAGCCGCGCCACGCCCGGCACCGCTGACGCCGGATTTGCAGTCGGCGATCAGGCGCGAAGCGTCGGCCAGCCCTGCTTCAAGCAATGGCAGGAAGCCCAGTTGCGTAGCGGTTGGGTAGCAACCCGGCACCGCGATCAGGCGCGCTTTCTTGATGTGCTCGCGATTGACTTCCGGCAAACCGTAGACAGCTTCGTCCAGCAGTTCTGGCGCGCCGTGCGGCTGGCCGTACCACTTGGCCCATTCATCAGCGTCTTGCAGACGGAAGTCGGCCGACAGATCAATGACCTTGGTGCCCGCTGCCAGCAGTTCGCCTGCCAAGGCGTGAGCCACACCGTGTGGCGTGGCGAAGAACACCACATCGCAGGCGCCGAGGGTTTTCACGTCCGGCACGCTGAACGCCAGGCCGTCGTAGTGGCCGCGCAGGTTCGGGTACATGTCAGCCACGGCCAGACCGGCCTCGGATCGGGAAGTGATGACGACCACTTCTGCCTGCGGATGCTGTGCCAACAGACGCAGCAGTTCGACACCGGTGTAACCCGTGCCGCCGACGATACCGACCTTGACCATAAACCTGCCCTCAACGAACCCACTGGAAAGCCGTCGATAATAGGGGCCGCGCGCGCCTGCGACAACCGCCAAGGTGACGCGCGGGCGCTCAAGCCTCTACTATCTGGCTACCGTGAATGAGGGAATAACCAAAAATGCTCTATCTATGGCTTAAAGCGTTTCACATCGTCAGCGTCGTCTGCTGGTTTGCCGGGCTGTTCTACTTGCCGCGCCTGTTCGTTTACCACGCACAAAGTGCAGACACGATCAGCCAGGAACGCTTCAGCGTCATGGAGCGCAAGCTGTATCGCGGCATCATGGGCCCGGCGATGATCGCCACGCTGATCTTCGGTGGCTGGCTGATCTACCTCAACCCGTCACTCTTCAGCCAGGGCGGCTGGATCCACGCCAAGCTGACCCTGGTCGTATTGCTGATCGGCTACCACCACATGTGCGGCGCGCAGGTAAAACGTTTTGCCCGTGGCGAAAACACCCGCAGCCATGTCTTTTATCGCTGGTTCAATGAAGTGCCGGTTCTGATATTGCTGGCTATCGTAATTCTGGTCGTGGTCAAGCCGTTCTAACTTCAATCAATACAGATATTCGGGGTGTTCTCAATGTCGCTGCCCGCTCTGCTCGAACAACGCCTGCGTCTGCCCGTCGTAGCGGCGCCGATGTTTCTGATTTCCAATCCGGAGCTGGTGCTCGCCTGCTGCCGCAATGGCGTGGTCGGCAGCTTTCCGGCGCTGAACCAGCGCGAGAGCAGCGGATTCAAGGCCTGGCTGGAACAGATCGAGGCGGGCCTGGCGACGCTGGATAATCCGGCCCCTTATGCCGTGAACCTGATTGTTCACCACAGTAACCCGCGCCTGCAGACGGATCTGGACATCTGCGTCGAGCACAAGGTACCGATTGTCATCACCAGCCTCGGCGCCGTGAAGGAACTGGTCGACGCGGTGCACAGCTATGGCGGTCTGGTGTTCCACGACGTGACCACCCGGCGCCATGCCGAGAAAGCCGCTGAAGCCGGGGTCGACGGACTGATTGCCGTCGCAGCCGGTGCCGGTGGGCATGCCGGCACTTGGAGTCCGTTTGCGCTGATTGCCGAAATCCGCGAGTTTTTCGACAAGACGCTGTTGCTTGCAGGATGTTTGAACCACGGCCATGAGATTCTCGCCGCGCAGCTGCTTGGCGCGGATTTGGCCTACTTCGGTACGCGATTTATCGGCACCACCGAAAGTCACGCGCCTGACGCCTACAAAGACATGCTGCTGACAGCCAAGGCTGCCGACATCATTCATACTCCAGCTGTGTCGGGAGTGCCGGCCAGCTTCATGCGCCAGAGCCTGGAAGCGGCCGGTTTCGACATGGCAACGCTACAAGGCAAGGGCGAGGTGAATTTCGGCGACAAGCTCAAGCCGCTCAATGATGAGGCCAAAGCCTGGAAGACCGTGTGGTCGGCGGGCCAGGGTGTTGGTCAGATTGACGATCTGCCAAGCGTGGACCAGTTGATTGCGCGGCTGGACGCGGAATATCGTCAAGCCCAAACGCGCGCTGCACAGCTGCCACAACGCTGGCCGCGCTGAGAGATCCCCGGCCAGTCACTATCAGGCTGGCCTCGACTTGATACCTGCAAACCCAATCGTGACAAGGATGCCTCGGCCATGAGCGAACCCCGTTACAAGATCGTCTTCGACGGCGCGCTGCAACCTGGCGTCGACCTTACCACTGCCAAACTGAATCTGGCGGATCTGTTCAAAAGCGATGTGGCCGCCATCGAGCGCCTGTTCAGTGGCCGCGCCGTCGCCCTCAAACGGGATTTATCCCACAGCGATGCCCAGACGTATCTGCAAGCGTTGAGCAAAACCGGGATCGATGCGCGGATCGAAGCGGAAACTGCCATTGAGCTGAGTCTGGCAGATGTCCACGATAACCCTGCAGCGGTGGCCGAACCGGACTCACCTTACGCCCCGCCACGCGCCAACGTCGGAGAAAGCCTGCCTGCGTTTGCCACGCTCAAGCCATTCAGTGTCGAAGGCCGGATCGGTCGCCTGCGCTTTCTGGCCTGGACCATGGTCTTGAGTCTGGTGGCCCTGCCCATCGTCGGCGTGTTCGCCTTGATCGCGTTGGGACTGGTCAGCGGCGACTCGACAACCGGCCTGATTTTCGGCGGGATACTGGCCGTCTTCCTGTTTATTGGCTTCATAATCGTCAGCATTCTGTTCAGCGTTCAGCGCCTGCACGATATCGGCTGGTCAGGCTGGCTGTGGTTGCTGAATCTGGTGCCGTTCGTGGGCAGCTTCTTCCCACTGGTGATCATGGTCGTCCCCGGCAATACCGGCGCCAACCGCTATGGCCCGCCACCACCGCCGAACAGCACGGCGGTCAAAGTGCTGTGCTCGTTGTGGATCGTGTTCTTCGCACTGATTTTTGCCGGTGGCCTGCTTGGTGGCTTCTCCGCTGTGCAGGAGGAGTACGAAAGCAATCTGGAAAGCAGTTATGACAGCGGCTCGGGGACCACCGACGAAGTTGAGGTCGTCGAACCGCCGGCGATTTCCGCCGACGAGGCAGCCGAACCGGCGCAGGCCCCTGTAGACTCTGCGCAAGAATGAACAGCGCTCCTCGCCGTGACAACCGCGTCGCCGGCGCGGAGCTGTTGCGATGGAGAACTGCATGACCCGTTACGCTCTGATCACTGGCGCCTCCAGCGGCATCGGCCTGGCCATGGCCGAAGCGCTGGCCCGGCGTGGCCGCAGCCTGATTCTGGTGGCACGACAGCGTGATCAGCTGGAAAGTATCGCCATCGAGCTGACCCAGCGCTTCGATGTCGAAGTGTTGTTTCGTGCCTGCGACCTCGGCGAACCGTTGCGCCTGTCCGGCTTTTTGCTTGAGCTTGAAGAAGGTGACCGGCAGGTCGATCTGCTGGTCAACTGCGCCGGTATCGGCACGTGCGGCCCGTTTCTCGCGCAGGACTGGATGACCGAACAGGACCTCATCGAGGTCAACATCCTGGCCCTCACCCGCCTTTGCCATGCGGTCGGCAACAGCATGGCGCTACTGGGTGGCGGGCAGATTCTGAACGTCGCCTCGGTGGCCGCTTACAGCCCCGGCCCATGGATGAGCACTTACTACGCCAGCAAAGCCTACGTGCTGCACTTTTCCGAAGCCCTGCGCGTCGAGCTCAAACAAAGCGGCGTGCAAGTCTCGGTACTGTGCCCTGGCCCGACACGTACACCGTTCTTCCGTACCGCACAAATGAGCAGCGAAAAGATCGAAAGCAGCAACTCGCTGATGAGTCCGGAAGAGGTCGCGCTGCATGCCGTGCGTGCACTGGATAAAAATCGCGCAATCATCATTCCGGGACGACGCAACCGCTGGCTGGCGTTCCTGCCGCGGCTGGGTTCGCGCTGGCTTAACCGGACGATTGTCGGCATGGTCAACAAAGCTTACTGCCCCCGCTAGGAAGACGACTTCGAAGCGGTACACTCGATTCAGCCCAACTCAACGGAGAAACAGCAGTGGATACTCTGTTCACCAAGATCATCAACCGGGAAATCCCGGCCAATATCATTTACGAGGACGACCAGGTTCTGGCCTTCCACGACATCGCCCCACAAGCTCCGGTGCACTTTCTGGTAATCCCGAAAAAACCGGTGCGCACGCTCAATGACCTGACCGAAGACGACAAGGCGCTGGCCGGGCACATCCTGTTCACTGCGCAGCGTCTGGCGCTGGAACTGGGTTGCGAAGAGGGCTTTCGCGTGGTGATGAACTGCAATGAACTTGGCGGGCAGACTGTCTATCACATTCATATGCACGTGCTGGGGCAGCGTCAGATGAACTGGCCGCCGGGCTGATTGGCGACAACCGACTGTGGGAGCGAGCCTGCTCGCGAAGGCGTCGATACATTCAACACTTCAGTATCCGATAATCCGCTTTCGCGAGCAGGCTCGCTCCCACAAAGAGCAAAATCAGCAGCCAATGACCCAGCGCAAACCCTCGCCGGCCGATTCGGTTAAACTGGCCGCCGAGATTCTTCCCGGAGGTCAGCATGACTACCCAACGTCACTACTCGCCCATAGACCGTCTTCTGCTGCAAGCCGATGCCGCGATGCGCACGCTGTTGCCCTTCAGTGGCCAGCCGTACCGTCCATCGCCAGCGATTCTGCAGCCGGACACGCAGATGAGCGACGAAGACACCCGCCACGTCGCCGGCCTGATGCGCATCAACCACACCGGTGAAGTCTGCGCCCAGGCGCTGTACCAGGGCCAAGCGCTGACCGCCAAGTTGCCGCAAGTACGCCAAGCCATGGAGCACGCGGCTGAAGAAGAGATCGATCATCTGGTCTGGTGCGAGCAGCGCATTCACCAACTGGGTAGCCACACCAGCGTGCTGAATCCACTGTTTTACGGCATGTCGTTCGGCATCGGCGCGGTCGCCGGACTGATCAGCGACAAGGTCAGTCTTGGTTTCGTCGCGGCGACCGAGCATCAGGTGTGCAAGCACCTGAATGAGCATCTGGAGCAATTGCCGGCCGAGGACGAGAAGTCCCGGGCGATTCTCGAGCAGATGCGCATCGATGAAGAACATCACGCGGAAAGTGCTCTGGATGCGGGCGGGTTTCGTTTTCCGGCGCCGGTGAAGTTCGGGATGAGTCTGTTGGCGAAAGTGATGACCAAGAGTACCTATCGGATTTGAGATCTGGGTCGATGCTGATGGCCTCATCGCGAGCAGACTCACTCCTACAGGGCTCCGTATTCCAGCAATAAAAAAGGCGACTGCCGTGAGGGAGTCGCCTTTTTTGTGTCCGGGAATCTTAGGTCGGCATGTTTCGCGCGTAGAAGATTTCCAGCATTTCGTGTTTCACACGGTCGGTCACCTGGGCACGTTGCTCGGGCGAAAGATTGCTGGTGGCGTCGCCGAAAAGGTAGTTGTCCAGTTCGAAGTTCTTCAACAGCATCTTGGTGTGGAACAGGTTTTCCTGGTACACGTTCACGTCGGTCATCTGGTACGCGTCGCGGGTGTCTTCGGAGAGGTAGTTCTGGATCGAGTTGATTTCGTGGTCGATGAAGTGCTTGTTGCCCTCAACGTCACGGGTGAAGCCGCGCACACGGTAATCCACGGTCACGATGTCCGAATCGAACTGGTGAATGAGGAAGTTGAGCGCTTTGAGCGGTGAAATGACACCACAGGTCGACACGTCGATATCCACACGGAAGGTCGCAATACCATCGTCCGGATGGATTTCCGGGTAGGTGTGTACCGTGATGTGGCTCTTGTCGAGGTGGGCCAGAATGATTTCGGGCAACGGGCCCGGCGATTCTTCGATCTGGCTGTCAGTCGGGGTTACCGGCTCTTCCGAAATCAGAATCGTGACGCTGGCGCCCTGGGGTTCATAGTCCTGACTGGCGATGTTCAGGATGTTGGCACCAATGATCTCGACAACTTCTGTGAGAATCTGCGTCAGGCGTTTCGCGTTGTACTCTTGATTGATGTACTCGACGTAAGCCTGCTGGTCTTGCGGGGTTTCCGCGTAGCAGATGTCATAGATGTTGAAGCTCAAGGTCTTTGTCAGGTTATTGAACCCGTGGAGCTTGAGTTTGCTTTTCACCGTTAAAAACTCTCTATGTATGCGGCGCGGCCGCGTGATCAAGCATGCCCGTCAAGTGCGAACAACGCACCTGCGTAGGACGGTTAACACCTCTTCGCGATGGCGATTTTGGTTATCTGTTCAGGCGGATGACCTGTCGGCTGACCGATCACTGCCCTGAAAAAAGTGGCGCATTATGCAGACGTCAGCAGGGGATCGCCAGAGTCTGCACTGCTTTTATGATAGTTGAATGTCGGTTCAACCGAGTTCAACGATTTCATAGTCGTGGGTAATCGCCACGCCAGCCGCGCCGAGCATGATCGACGCGGAGCAATACTTCTCGGCCGACAGCTCGATGGCGCGCTTGACCTGGGCTTCTTTCAGGCCCCGGCCCTTGACTACGAAGTGCATGTGGATCTTGGTAAAGACCTTGGGATCTTCAGTCGCGCGCTCGGCGTCGAGGAAGGCTTCGCAGCTTTCAACGGCCTGTCGCGACTTCTTCAGGATGCTGACCACGTCGAAGTTGCTGCACCCGCCGACACCCAGCAAGAGCATCTCCATCGGGCGAACCCCGAGGTTACGGCCACCGGCGTCCGGCGGACCGTCCATCACCACAACATGACCGCTGCCCGATTCGCCGAGGAACATGGCTTCGCCAGCCCATTGGATGCGTGCCTTCATCGCCCAGACTCCACTGTAAAAAAAGGGTCGCCAGCTTAGCACAGGGCTTTGTCCCGGCAGGAACGACGTCCTAGGACGGATGCTGTCTGGCTGTAGGTAATTTCTCGAATTTTCGACGAAGTGTCTGGTAAGCTGGCGCCAATTCGCTGGCGCCCATTCGTCAGCCCTGTAGCGACCGCCTTCAGCGCCTCATAAAAACTCAAACATCACCGTGCAGTCTTTTCGGGATACAACCATGGTTGCTATTACCCCCACACCCAAAATCAAGAACATCGACAAACTGCTGATGCACTGCCAGCGCCGTCGTCATGCGGCCAAGAGCAACATCATCTGCGCCGGCGATCGCTCGGACACGCTGTACTTCATCATCAAGGGCTCGGTCACCATCCTCATCGAAGACGACGATGGTCGCGAGATGATCATCGCCTATCTGAACGCCGGGGATTTCTTCGGCGAACTGGGCCTGTTCGAACAAGCCGGCCACGAACAGGAACGCAGCGCCTGGGTGCGGGCCAAGGTCGAATGCGAAACCGCGGAAATCAGTTACGCCAAGTTCCGCGAACTGTCGCAACAGGACCCAGACATTCTTTACGCACTCAGCGGACAAATCGCACAACGCCTGCGCAATACCACGCGCAAAGTCGGCGACCTGGCGTTTTTCGACGTCACCGGTCGAGTCGCTCGGTGCCTGCTGGAACTGTGCAAACAGCCGGACGCCATGACGCATCCGGATGGCATGCAGATCAAAGTCACCCGCCAGGAAATCGGTCGGATCGTCGGTTGTTCGCGAGAGATGGTCGGCCGCGTGCTCAAGGATCTTGAAGAACGCAACCTGGTCGACGTGAAGGGCAAGACCATGGTGGTCTTCGGGACACGCTAAGCCTGCAAATCAGGCGCTGTAGATCTGCGCCAGCATCAAACGAAACAGCTCATCGAGACGCGCCAGCGCTTGTGGCGCGTTGAATTTCTCATGCAAGGCGATGTGGCTTTGCGCCCTCACCCGTTGCTCCAGCCCGCAGGCTTCATTGAAGCGATTGACCGCGGCGACCATCGACTCGCGCTCGTCATCCATCAGCATCGCCCCGTGCACCAGACCCACCGGACGTTGTCCGCCCTGGCTCTGACGCCAGCGCTGGGCGGTGCCGACCATCTTGCGGCCGTCGAGATTGACGTTGAAGCGGCCATCGCAGAATGCACCGGCGATTTCCCCCACCGACGAGGTGCCACCCAATTCATCCAGCAACTGACAGATCGGATCGCACAGGCGGCGGTAGCCGGTTTCAATGCGGTTCAAGTCGCCCTCGCTGCGAGGCGGGGCATAGACCAGAGCAATGTTGATGGTCGCAGCAGATTGCGGCACCGGCTCGCCGCCGGTTTCTCGCAGCAGCACCGGCCAGCCGGCGGCAGCGGAGACTTCGCACGCGTGGTCGAATTGCGGGAGACGGTTGAGGCGGCGCGGCATGACCAGCGCGCGGTCGGTGGGTTGCCAGAACAGCAGACCGAATTCGGCGTCGCCGGCGCAGACCGAGGCCAACAAGTCCTGTTCGGCTTGCAGGCCGGATTCGATGGTCAGGGGGGTTGGCAGCGACATGGGGGGGCTCCGGCAGATTGAATCTCTTTAGCGGAATTCAGGGCCTCTTCGCGAGCAGGCTCGCTCCCACACCGGAATGCATTTCCCTGTGGGAGCGAGCCTGCTCGCGAATGAGGGCGACTCGGTCAGTCGAGGGTCGAACCGCTTACTACTGGACCGCCCCGCTCCGGGAAGAACAAGCGCTGCAATTCAACGCCCGGGTTTTCCGCGCGCATGAACGCTTCGCCGACCAAGAACGAATACACATCGCTGATTTCCATCAGCTCGACGTCGGCCCGATTGAGGATACCGCTCTCGGTAATCACCAGGCGATCGCGCGGGATGCGCGGCAGCAGGTCGAGAGTGGTTTCCAGACTAACGTCAAAGGTGTGCAGGTTGCGGTTGTTGACGCCAACAAGCGGCGTGTCGAGGGTCTTCAGCGCGCGTTCCAGTTCGTCACCGTCGTGCACTTCCACCAATACGTCGAGACCGACGCCCTTGGCCACGGCGGCCAGTTCGGCCATTTTCACGTCGTCGAGCGCGGAGACGATCAGGAGCACGCAATCGGCGCCAAGCGCGCGGGCTTCAACGATCTGGTACGGATCGATCATGAAGTCCTTGCGGATCACCGGCAGCTTGCACGCAGCGCGTGCCTGTTGCAGATACGCATCGGCGCCCTGGAAGTAATCGATGTCGGTCAGCACCGACAGGCAAGTCGCCCCGCCCTTTTCGTAGCTCTTGGCGATGTCGGCCGGCACGAAGTCTTCGCGGATCACGCCTTTGCTCGGCGAGGCCTTTTTGATTTCAGCAATCACTGCCGGCTGTTTCTTCTTCGCTTGCGCCAGCAATGCCTGGGCAAAACCACGGGGTGCATCGGCCGCCTTGGCCAGACCTTCCAGCTCGCTCAGGCTGACCCGAGCGCTGCGCTCGGCGACTTCCTCAACCTTGCGCGCCAGAATGTTTTCCAGAACCGTCGGTACACTCATCCTTCATTCTCCACTTTGAATACCGCGGTAAAGGCACCCAGCTCCTCGAGTTTTTCCCGAGCGAGGCCGGTGTGCAGCGCGTCGTGCGCCAGCTCCACACCTTGTTTCAGACTGCTTGCCAGGTCGGCGGCATACAACGCCGCACCGGCATTGAGCACAATCATCTCGGCCGCTTTCTGGCCGTTTTCGGTTTTGCGCTTGCCGAGGGCATCGCGGATCAGCGCCAGCGATGCTTCCGGGCCCTCGACCGAGAGGCCGTGCAGACTCTGGCTCTTCATGCCGAGGTCTTCCGGTTCGACCCAATACTCAGTGATTTCGTTGTTTTTCAGTTCGGCGACAAAGGTCGGCGCGGCGAGGCTGAATTCATCCAGACCGTCCTTCGAATGCACCACCAGCACGTGTTTGCTGCCCAGTCGCTGCAAGACTTCGGCCAATGGCCGGCACAGCGCCTGAGTAAACACGCCTACCACTTGATGTTTCACACCGGCCGGATTCGTAAGCGGGCCGAGCATGTTGAACAGCGTGCGCAGGCCGAGTTCGCGGCGCGGGCCGGCGGCGTACTTCATCGCTTTGTGGTGAGTCTGGGCAAACATGAAACCGATACCGACGTTGTCGATGCAGCGCGCGACCTGTACCGGGGTGAGGTTCAGGTAAATGCCGGCAGCCTCCAGCAGATCGGCGCTGCCGCTCTTGCCGGAGACTGCGCGGTTGCCATGCTTGGCCACGGTGCAACCGGCCGCTGCAACAACAAAGGAAGACGCGGTCGAGACGTTGAAGATGTTCGCACCGTCACCGCCGGTGCCGACCACATCGACCACGCCGTCGAGGGTTTTCAGCTCGACCTGATCGGCCAGCTCACGCATCACCGACACGGCGCCGACGATCTCGTCGATGCTCTCGCTCTTCATGCGCATGGCCATCATGAACGCGCCGATCTGCGCTTCGGTGCACTGGCCGGTCATGATTTCGCGCATCACATCGCGCATTTCATCGGTACTGAGGTCGAGGTGATCGACGATACGGCTCAGGGCTGTCTTGATATTCATGGGAAGTCCTTAGCGCGTGCCGCCGGTTTGTTTGAGGAAATTGGCAAACAGTTCATGACCCTGCTCGGTGAGGATCGACTCGGGGTGGAACTGTACGCCCTCGATGTTCAGGGTCTTGTGACGCAGGCCCATGATTTCGTCGACCGAGCCGTCGTCGTGTTGGGTCCACGCGGTCAGTTCCAGGCAATCGGGCAGGCTCTCGTGCTTGACGATCAGCGAGTGATAGCGGGTAACGGTGAGCGGATGATTGAGGCCTGCAAACACGCCCTTGTCCTCGTGGAATACCGGGCTAGTCTTACCGTGCATGACCTGGCGGGCACGCACCACATCACCGCCGAAGGCCTGGCCGATGGACTGGTGGCCGAGGCACACGCCGAGGATCGGCAGTTTGCCGGCGAAGTGCTTGATCGCGTCAATGGAAACGCCCGCCTCGGTGGGCGTGCACGGCCCGGGGGAAACCACGATGCGCTCGGGATTCAGCGCTTCGATTTCGGCGATGGTCAGTTCGTCGTTGCGCACCACTTTGACCTCGGCACCCAGCTCGCCGAGGTATTGCACAACGTTGTAGGTAAAGGAGTCGTAGTTGTCGATCATCAGCAACATGGCGTTTCGAACCTCTTGAATTCTGACTTGATGACAGCCTTCAGATGACTTGCCCGCAGGGCGCTGCGCGATGTCGGACGCGCACAGGGCGCCAGCACAGCGGCATTTCAAACAGACAAGGAAGGCAAAGCGATACAGATTCGGCGGGGCCGGCAGAGAAGATTCAGGCGCGCCAACGCCAGCGGGCGTGTGCCTTGATGACTTGATCCAGAAGTTTGCTGGTGATCAACACGGGGAAGGTCTCGTTCATACGTTCCGGCACAGTAACTTAGCTGGGCGGAGCGTGCAATATGGCGGGGCCTGCGGGTTATGAAACGGCAGAAGGATTCGCGACCGATGGCAAAACGCCGAACGTTTTTGGTACTGTCGTTTCGTTCACCTACAACAATAAATAAACGGACTTGCTCATGATCAGACAAACGTTGTTTGTACCGCTGGCCGGCTGCTTGCTCGCACTGGCCTGCGCCCAGGCCAATGCAGCACCCAACCCTTATTCAAGCTTCATCGTATTCGGCGACAGCCTCAACGACGCCGGGACCTTCGCCGACACGGGCGGCCCGGCGGGCTCCACCGAGCGCTACACCAACCGCACCGGGCCGGTATATCGGGATGGCAGCGGCGAAGTTTATTCATTGAATTCCACTCAGTTGCTTGGCGGTCGCCTGGGCTTTTCCGCCGACCAGACTGCCTCGTCCAGCTCCGCGGTGCGCGCGGCAAACGGCCAGCCCGACGGCAACAACTGGGCGGTCGGCGGCTATCGCACTGACCAGATTCTCGACTCGATCACCACCCAATCGGCCACCGGCGAACGCACCCGCGCCGGTTACCTGCCGTCGAACGGTTTTCGCGCCGACCCGAATGCGCTGTATTACATTTCCGGTGGCGGCAACGACTTCCTTCAGGGCCGCATTCTCAGCCTGCCCCAAGCCAACGCCGCTGCCGATCGGCTGGCCGACAGCGTGCAGACTCTGCAGACCGCCGGCGCCAAATACGTGATGGTCTGGCTGCTGCCCGACGTGGGCCTGACACCTGCCATCAATGGCACGCCGCTGCAAGCGTTCAGCAGCACCCTCGCCAACCAGTTCAACAGCCAGTTGGTGACGCGCCTGCAAGGCATCAACGCCGAAGTCATTCCGCTGAACATTCCGGTGCTGCTCTCGGAAGTCTTCGCCGACCCGGGGCGCTTCGGTCTGGCCACTGACCAGAACCTCACCGCGACCTGCTTCAGTGGCAGTGGCTGCCCGGAAAACGCCCGCTACGGGATCAACAGTGCTACGCCGGATCCGACCAAGCTGATCTACAACGATGGCGTGCACCCGACCGAATCCGGGCAGAAACTCATCGCCGATTACGCCTACTCTCTACTGGCAGCGCCGTGGGAACTGAGCCTGTTGCCGGAAATGGCCCACGGCACCGTGCGTGCGCATCAGGATGAATTGCGCAACCAATGGCAGGCGGATTGGGAAAACTGGCAAGCGGTCGGCCAATGGCGCGCTATCGTCTCGGCGGGCGGACAGCATCTGGATGTCGACAGCCAGAGCAGCGGCGCCAGTGCCGATGGCAGCGGTTACAACCTCAACGTCGGCGGCAGCTATCGCCTGAACGAAGCCTGGCGCGTGGGCGTGGCGGCCGGTTTGTACCGGCAGAATCTCGAGGCCGGCCACAACGACTCCGACTACAAACTCAACAGCTACATGGCCACCGCGTTCGCCCAGTTCCAGCAGAATCGCTGGTGGGCCGACGCCGCGCTGACCGGCGGCAAACTCGACTACGACAATCTCAAGCGCAAGTTCGACCTCGGCGCCAGCGAGGGTGCGGAGAAAGGCGATACCGACGGCAGCCTGTGGGCGTTCAGCACGCGCCTCGGTTATGACATTGCCCAACCCGGCAGCCAATGGCACCTGTCGCCATTTGTCAGCGCCGATTACGCCAGTGTCGATGTCGACGGTTACTCGGAAAAGAGCAATCGCGCCACGGCGTTGACCTTCGATGACCAGAGCCGCGATTCGAAACGTCTGGGCCTGGGCATTCAGGGCAAGTACAACTTCACCCCGCAAACGCAGGTGTACGGCGAATACGCGCATGAGCGTGAATACGAAGATGACGTGCAGAAGGTCAACATCGCCCTCAACACCCTGCCGGCCAATGACTTCACCCTTGAAGGCTATACACCGGCGAGCCATCTGAACCGCTTGAGTCTTGGCGTCAGTCACAAGCTGACGGCGGACCTGGCGCTGCGTGGGGGGTATACCTTCCGCAAGGATGATGACTTCAAACAGCAGGGACTGAATGTCGGGGTTGTGCTGGATTTCTGAGTGATAGATGCAAAAAAAAGCGGCGCCCTGACTGGCGCCGCTTTTTTATTGCCGTACACAGATCAGATGTAGGAGTGAGCCTGCTCGCGATAGCGAATCAACATTCAACAAATTTGCTGACTGACACACCGCTATCGCGAGCAGGCTCACTCCTACAAGGGTTTGGTGTTGGCTTAAATTCCCGGGGTCTGCTCGGCCAAAGCCACGGCGCGGAACATCGCGCGGCGTTTGTTCAGGGTTTCTTCCCACTCCAGCGCCGGCACCGAGTCGGCGACGATGCCGCCACCGGCCTGCACATGCAGCTCGCCGTTCTTGATCACAGCGGTACGAATGGCAATGGCGGTGTCCATGTTGCCGTTCCAGGCAAAGTAACCGACCGCGCCGCCATATACCCCACGCTTGACCGGCTCGAGTTCGTCGATGATTTCCATCGCGCGAATTTTCGGCGCGCCGGACAAAGTCCCCGCCGGCAGAATCGCCCGCAGTGCGTCCATGGCCGTCAGGCCCGACTTCAACTGGCCGGTGACGTTGGAGACGATGTGCATGACGTTGGAATAACGCTCGATGACCATTTTCTCGGTGAGCTTCACCGAACCGATTTCCGAGACGCGCCCGGTATCGTTGCGGCCCAGATCGATCAGCATCAAGTGCTCGGCAATCTCCTTGTCATCCGAGAGCAGATCCTGCTCCAGCGCCACATCGGCTTCTTCAGTCGCACCGCGTGGACGCGTGCCGGCAATCGGGCGCACGGTGATCAGGTTGTCTTCAACGCGCACCAGCACTTCCGGCGAACTGCCGACGACATGGAAGTCGCCGAAGTTGAAGAAGTACATGTACGGAGTCGGGTTGAAGCACCGCAGGGCGCGGTACAGATCGATCGGCGCAGCCTTGAAGTCGATCGACATACGCTGCGACGGCACGACCTGCATGCAGTCGCCGGCAAGGATGTATTCCTTGATGGTGTCGACGGCTTTTTCGTAATCGTCCTGAGTGAAGCTCGAACGGAACACCGGATCGGCCGATTGCTGTTTGCTGAAATCCAGGCCACGACGCGGGGTGATCGGCTGACGCAGTTGCTCGAGCAACTCCTGCAAACGCGCCTGGCCTTGCTCGAAGGCATCGGCCTGGGCTGGGTCGGCAAGGACAATCGCGTGCATCTTGCCGGCCAGGTTGTCGAACACCACGACCGCGTCGGACACCATCAGCAGAATGTCCGGCACGCCCAACGGATCCGGGTTCGGACACTTGCCCAGACGCTTCTCGACATAGCGCACGCAGTCGTAACCGAAGTAACCGACCAGGCCACCGTTGAAACGCGGCAGACCGGCGATGGTCGGCACGTTGTAGCGCGCCTTGAAGGCTTCGACGAAGGCCAGCGGATCTTCAACATCGTGGCTTTCAGTCTCGACGCCATCAACGGTGATGCTGATGTGATGGTCGTGCACCCGCAGCACGGTGCGGCACGGCAGACCGATGATCGAGTAACGGCCCCACTTCTCGCCGCCCTGCACCGATTCGAGCAGGTAGGAGTTGGGCTGGTCAGCCAGTTTCAGGTAGATCGACAGCGGCGTGTCGAAGTCGGCCAGGGTTTCGCAGGCCAGCGGGATGCGGTTATAGCCGTCAGTGGCCAGACGCAGGAATTCTTCGCGAATCATAAGGTGCCTCGTGGTGTGAGGTGCAATCAGTCAGTCAGGCAAACGCGCCGGCAGGGCCGGCCAGAATCAGTCAGGCGCGCCAACGCCAGCGGGCCAGGGCCTTGATGACTTTCATCCAGAGTTTGCGGGTGACCACCACGATGGCGTTTCCAGAAGGGGGTTGAACAGCGTCGGGCAACGTTATCCCACCGGCCAGATCCAGGCAACCGGGAATTAGCTTGCGCAAATCGTCGATCACCAGAGCCGGGGATTCCTCGGCAATCGGCCGGCCATGGTTGTATCCGTAGCTCAGCGCCACGCACTTGACCCCAGCCGCTTTCGCCGCCTGCACATCGCTGCGCGAGTCGCCGACGAACAACGATTGCGAGGCCGGAATGTTGGCCATTTTCATCACGAAAAACAGCGCCGCCGGGTCAGGTTTCTTCTGCGGCAGGGTATCGCCGCCGATGATCCACTTGAAGTAGCGGCCGATCTTCATCTGATCGAGCAGCGGCGCGACGAACCGCTCGGGCTTGTTGGTGATCAACGCCATGGCCACGCCTTGCTTGTGCAGCCACTTGAGCGTGTCGCGCACACCGGGATAGACCACGGTCAGCTCATGGCTGGCGCCGTACGCCTCCATGAAAATTTCCAATGCGCGCTCGGCTTCGGCGTCATCCACCGCCGAATGATCGATGCCACCCGCCAAGGCTCGACGCACCAGCACCGGCGCGCCATTGCCGACCCATTCGCGCACCGCCTCGATACCCGCCGGCGGACGACCGAGGGAGAGCAGCATGGTGTCCACCGCCGCTGCCAGGTCGGGAACCGAATCGATCAGCGTGCCATCCAGATCGAACATCACCAACCGTGGCAATTGCCCCGGGAACAGCTGCTCAAAACCGCTCATGGGCGCGCCAGTGCCAGTTCGGAACGCATCTTGTCGATGACTTCCTGATAGTTCGGCGCATTGAAAATGGCCGAGCCGGCGACAAAGGTGTCAGCGCCGGCGGCGGCGATTTCGCGGATGTTGTTGACGTTGACGCCGCCGTCGATTTCCAGACGGATATCGCGCCCCGAAGCGTCGATGATCGTCCGCGCTTCACGCAGTTTGTCGAGGGTGCCGGGAATGAACTTCTGCCCGCCGAAGCCCGGGTTGACGCTCATCAGCAGGACCATGTCGACCTTGTCGATCACGTACTTGAGCACGTCCAGCGGGGTCGCCGGGTTGAACACCAGGCCGGATTTGCAACCGCCTTCACGGATCAGTTGCAACGAGCGATCAACGTGCAGCGTGGCTTCCGGGTGGAAGGTGATGTAGGTCGCGCCGGCTTCGATGAAGTCGCCAACGATGCGGTCCACCGGGCTGACCATCAGGTGCGCGTCGATCGGCGCGGTGACGCCGTACTTGCGCAGTGCTGCGCAAACCATCGGGCCGATCGTCAGGTTCGGCACGTAGTGGTTGTCCATGACGTCGAAATGGACGAAGTCGGCGCCGGCGGCGAGAACGTTGTCCACTTCCTCGCCGAGGCGGGCGAAGTCGGCGGAGAGGATCGACGGAGCAATTACGAAGGGCTGCATGACGCACCTGTGCTGAGCTAAATCACGATGGCGCGCATTGTATACCTCAAGTTTCCACGTGCGCACCGGGACCGCGATGATTGGGTTGTGCCATGAGCCCCAAGCGACCGTAACTCAGTAGGCCGCGCGATAGATCTTCTCGATGTCGCCGGCGCTGAGTTGGCGCGGGTTGTTGCGCATCAGTCGCTCAATGCCGGCGGCCTCTACGGCCATGGCCGGGATCGCTTCTTCCGGCACGCCGAAACTGCGCAGCCCGGCAGGGATTTCCACCGCCGCGCACAAATCGCTCATGGCCTGCACGGCTTTGTCCGCTGCTTCGCTGGCACTCAGATGAGCGGTCTTCACACCCATGGCTTCGGCAATATCCTGCATGCGTTCGACACAGGCCATTTTGTTCCAGGTCATCACATAGGGCAGCAACAAGGCGTTGCTGACGCCGTGGGCAATATTGAAACGCCCGCCCAGCGGATACGCCAGCGCATGCACCGCGCCGACTCCGGCATTGCCGAACGCCATGCCGGCCATCAGGCTGGCGGTGGCCATGTCTTCGCGCGCTTGCAGGTTGGCGCCATTGGCGTAGGCCTTGGGCCAGGCGCCGGCGATCAGTTTGATCGCGCCAATGGCGAGGGGATCAGTGATCGGCGAGGCATTCACCGACAGATAGGATTCGATGGCGTGCACCAGTGCATCGACGCCGCTGGCGGCGGTGACACTGCGCGGACAGGTCAGGGTCATTTGCGGACTGACCAGCGCCACATCCGGCAACAGATAGTCGCTGACGATGCCTTTCTTCAACTGCGCGACCTTGTCGGAGAGGATCGCCACGTTGGTGACTTCGGAACCGGTGCCAGCGGTGGTCGGGATGGCGATCAGCGGCGGGCCCTTGCGCGGCACCTGATCAACGCCGAACAGGTCTTCCAGCGCGCCGTGATAACCGGCGTAGGCGGCGACGCTCTTGGCGATGTCGATGGCGCTGCCACCGCCGAGGCCGATCAACCCGTCATGCCCGCCCTCACGGTAGGCGCGCATGCAGTCTTCGACGATGGCGATTTCCGGGTCGGGCAGCACCCGGTCGAAAATCTCGTAGTCGCGCCCGCCGAGTTGTGCCAGCGCCAGCTCGACGGTGCCGGATTTGACTAGCGCCGCGTCAGTGACGATCAGTGGGTTGTCGACATCGAGGCGCGTGAGCTCCGCCGCCAGTTGCTCGATGGCTGCAGCGCCGGTGATCAGTTTGTGAGCGATTTTGAACTGGGACAGACTCATGGTGCGCAGCCTCTTATAGATGTGGGAGCTGGGCACAAGATTAGCTGGGGATTTGGGGTTGTCTGCTATTCAGGTGGTGAATGGTTGACCGGTAAAAGATCAAGAGCCCCTCACCCTAACCCTCTCCCGGAGGGAGAGGGGACTGACCGAGTTGTACTCTCCAAGTACATCGACCTGAATTACCGAGTCGAACTCCGGCCGCGAAAGCCACGAAGATCTGCTCCCTTCCCCCTCGCCCCCTTGGGGGAGAGGGCTGGGGTGAGGGGGTAAGCTTTTGATCTTGATTTTAGATCTGAGCGGTGCGCAGTTTCTCGCTACGCCCGCGCAACCATTCCAGGGTCAGCAGCAGGATGACGGAGAACGCAATCAGCAACGTCGCCGCCGCCGCAATCGTCGGGCTGAGGTTCTCGCGAATCCCGCTGAACATCTGCCGTGGCAACGTCGCCTGCTCAGGCCCTGCGAGAAACAGCGTCACCACCACCTCGTCAAACGACGTCGCAAAGGCAAACAGCGCCCCGGAAATCACCCCGGGCGCAATCAGCGGCAAGGTCACCCGGCGGAACGCGGTAAGCGGAGATGCGCCCAGACTCGCGGCAGCGCGCACCAGATTGTGATTGAAGCCCTGCAATGTCGCCGACACGGTGATGATCACAAACGGCACACCCAGCACCGCGTGCACCACGATCAGCGAAAAGAAGCTGTTGCCCAGCCCCAGCGGCGCGAAGAACAGATAGCTCGCCACACCGATGATCACCACCGGCACCACCATCGGCGAAATCACCAGCGCCATCACCAGCGATTTGCCGGGAAAGTCGCCCCGGGTCAGGCCGATCGCCGCCAGGGTGCCGAAGATCATCGCCAGCACGGTCGCGGCCGGGGCGACGATGATGCTGTTCTTCAGCGCACGCATCCATTCCGCCGAAGCAAAGAAGTCGTGGTACCACTGCAGCGAGAAGCCCTGCAGCGGATAGACCAGGAAACTTCCCGAGTTGAACGACAGCGGTACGATCACCAGCACCGGCAGGATCAGGAACAACAGGATCAGGCCGCAGAGGATCCGCAGGCTGTAGAACCACACCCGTTCGATGGGCGACATGTAAGGACTCAGCATCGCAAATTCCCCTTAGCTCAGGCGCAGGCGACTGGCGCCGACCAGCCAGCTGTAGATCAGATAAAGCACCACGGTCGCCAGCAACAGCAGACCGCCGAGCGCGGTGGCCATGCCCCAGTTGATGCTGGTGTTGGTGTAGAACGCGACGAAGTAGCTGACCATTTGGTCGTTCGGGCTGCCGAGCAGCGCCGGCGTGATGTAGTAGCCGATGGCGAGGATGAACACCAACAGGCAGCCGGCGCCGACACCGGCGTAGGTCTGCGGGAAGTACACGCGCCAGAAACTGGCGAACGGATGACAGCCGAGAGAAATCGCCGCGCGCATGTAGGTTGGCGAGATGCCCTTCATCACGCTGTAGATCGGCAGAATCATGAACGGCAGCAGGATGTGCACCATCGAGATGTACACGCCGGTGCGGTTGAACACCAGTTCCAGCGGTTTATCGATGATGCCCATGGCCAGCAGCGCGCTGTTGATCAGGCCGCCGGATTGCAGCAGCACGATCCACGCCGCGACCCGCACCAGAATCGAGGTCCAGAACGGCAGCAGCACCAGAATCATCAACAGGTTGCTCTGCCGCGAAGGCAGGTTCGCCAGCAAGTAGGCCAGTGGGTACGCGAGCAACAGGCAGATCACGGTGATGACCAGGCCCATCCAGAAGGTACGGGCGAAGATGTCGAGGTAGATCGCCTGATCCGGGGTGGCCGGGGCCAGTTCGCCGAGGTCGTCGATGCGGTGATCGACTGCCGCCAGCAGGTAATACGGAGTGATGCTACTGGTGTTGCGTTTCACCGCTTGCCAGTAAGCCGGGTCGCCCCAACGCTCGTCGAGTGCTTCCAGGGCTTCTTTATAGGAGGCCGGTTCGCTGGCGAACGGCAGCGCCCGGGCGGTTTTGGTCAGCAGGCTGCGATAGCCGGCCAACTCCATGTTCAAGCGCTTGGACAGATCACCCAGCGTCTGGTTTTTGCGTGCTTCGGCGAGGTCTTCGCTGGCCGCCTTGTACACCGGCTCGGCAGGCAGGCCGCGGCCGTCCCAACTGGCGATGGCAGTGACCGTGCGCGGCATGCCGCCAACCACTTCCGGGTTGCCGACGCTTTTATAGAGCAGCGCCACGATCGGCACCAGAAACACCAGCAGCAGGAACAGCACCAGCGGCGCAATCAGCGCCTGGGCCTTCCAGCGGTTGACCCGCTCGGCGCGCTTGAGCTTCTGCTTCAAGGTGGGGCTGGCGCCCTCGTTCAGGGGAACGGCGATGGCCATGACGTACTCCGCAAATCTTTGATCGTTACAGAGGTGGCGAACCGCCGCTGTTGTGTTGAACCACCACGCTGAGGATGGCGGCCCCTGTGGCGAGCGAGCTTGCTCGCGCTGGGCTGCGAAGCGGCCCCAAAATCGGGTTGGCACTGCCAATTTTGTGAGTGCTGGGCACTCAAGCGGGAGCAAGCTCCCTCGCCACAGGAGTTCTCATCCAGTTTTGAGCTGGGTTATTTTGCCGCCCAGGAATTGAAGCGCTGTTCCAGTTGTTCGCCGTTGTCAGCCCAGAAGCTGACGTCGATCTGCACCTGGTTGGCGATGTTTTCCGGGGTGGTCGGCATGTCTTTCAGGACATCCTTGGCCAGCAGCGGCACGGCCTGGGTGTTGGCCGGGCCGTAGGCGATGTTTTCCGAGTAGGTCTTCTGCTGCTGCGGCTGCACCGAGAAAGCGATGAATTTTTTCGCAGCTTCCGCGCGCTTGGCGTCCAGACCTTTAGGAATGGCCCACGCGTCGAAGTCGTAGATGCCGCCGTTCCATACCACTTTCAGGTTGGATTCTTTCTGCACCGCCGCGATGCGACCGTTGTAGGCCGAGCTCATCACCACGTCACCGGATGCGAGGTACTGCGGCGGCTGTGCGCCGGCCTCCCACCACTGAATGCTTGGCTTGAGCTCATCGAGTTTCTTGAAGGCACGATCCTGTCCGCCCTTGCTCGCCAGCTCTTTGTAGACGTCTTTCGGCGCCACACCATCGGCCATCAGCGCAAATTCGAGGGTGTACTTGGCGCCTTTGCGCAGGCCACGCTTGCCGGGAAATTTCTTCGTGTCCCAGAAATCCGCCCAACTGGTCGGTGCAGTTTTCAGCTTGTCAGCGTTGTAAGCCAATACGGTCGACCAAACGAAGAAGCCCACGCCGCAAGGCTGAGTCGCGCCTTTGACGTAGTCTTCGCTCTTGCCGAACAGCGCCGGGTCGAGTTGCTCGAACATGTCTTCGTCGCAACCACGGGACAGCTCTGGCGATTCAACTTCGACCAGGTCCCAGGACACGCTCTTGGTGTCAACCATGGCTTTGACCTTGGCCATTTCGCCGTTGTATTCGCCGGCAACGATCTTGCCGTTGCCCGCCGCTTCCCACGGTGCATAGAAGGCTTTGACTTGCGCCGCCTTGTTCGCCCCGCCAAACGACACCACGGTCAAGTCCGGGCCGGCAGCCATCGCGCCGGTCGCACCCATCAGGCCCAGAGTCAGGGCGGTGAACTTCAGGGATCTCAACATTTATTGTTCTCTCCACGTGCAGGGTTGGTGTTGGTATTGCCGGGGCGCTTGGTGCGCCTCTTAATGCGCTTCTGAAAGCGGATCGAGCGCGCGTACGTGCTCGACCTGCCAGCCAAGCGGTACCACGTCACCGACGCTGAGCGCAGGATCGAGCTCGGCAATCGGCTGTTTCACGAAGAAGTCGCTCTTGCCGCAGACTTCCAGGCGCACCCGAACGTGGTCGCCCAGATAGATGAATTCCGCCACCCTCCCTGAGAAGCGGTTGACACATTGATCGCTCGAACCATTGAGGCTGACGCGTTCCGGACGGATCGACAGGGTCACCGGCTCGCCGGTCTGGCCGACGTTGACTGCCAGCGCCTCGACCTTTTCGCCACGGCCCAACTCGACCACACAACGCTCGCCGCTCTGGCTGAGCAGGCGGCCGTTGAGGCGGTTGTTCTCGCCGATGAAGTTGGCGACGAAAGTGTTCTTCGGCTCTTCATACAGCGTGCGTGGCGGCGCGATCTGCTGGATCTCGCCTTGATGGAACACGGCAACGCGGTCGGACATGGTCAGCGCTTCGCCCTGATCGTGGGTCACGTAGACCACGGTCACGCCGAGGCGCTGGTGCAGGTGCTTGATCTCCATCTGCATGTGTTCACGCAATTGCTTGTCGAGGGCGCCGAGGGGTTCGTCCATCAGCACCAGTTGCGGTTCGAACACCAGCGCGCGGGCCAATGCCACGCGCTGCTGCTGACCACCAGACAACTGCGCCGGATAGCGCGAAGCGAAGGCATCGAGCTGAACCATGCTGAGGACTTTCTTCACCCGCTCGCTGACATCGCTTTTGTTCAGGCCACGCACGGTCAGCGGAAACGCAAGGTTCTCTGCGACGGTCATGTGCGGGAACAGCGCGTAGTTCTGGAACACCATGCCGATGTCACGCTTGTGCGGCGGTACGTTGTTGATCGAACGCCCGGCGAGGAGGATTTCCCCGGCGGTCGGTGTTTCGAAACCGGCGAGCATCATCAGGCTGGTGGTCTTGCCGGAACCGGACGGCCCGAGCAGGGTGAGGAATTCGCCTTTGCGAATGTCCAGGTTGAGGTCTTTGACGATCAGGTTCTCGCCGTCGTAGCTCTTCTGCACACCACGAAAGCTGACCAGCACATCACTGGTCCCTGCGCTTGTATCGACCTGGCTCATACCCACACCCTTGCTGTTGATGACTGCTTGTTCATCAAGCCTAGTGGCTGGCGCCAGCCACGCAAATCGGGGCGCAGGAGAGAATCGCTTAAGCACAATGGAAGGTTCGGGGTAGGGATTGCCCTACAAGGATGGCGCTAATGGATAAAGCAGTGGCGAGCGGTGAGCTGCAAGCCGCAAGCAAGGGCAAAAGCGGCTGTCGCTAATGGATATGCCTGCACGCAGATCCATTGTAGGAGTGAGCCTGCTCGCGATAGCGGTGCATCAGTCACTGGATTGTTTTCAGGAAGCACGCTATCGCGAGCAGGCTCACTCCTACAGTTGATAGCGGTGGGTCAGAGAAGTTTGTGCTCCATCGCATATTTCACCAGTTCAGCCAGCGAGGTGATGTTGAGTTTTTGCATCAGCCGCGCCTTGTGGGTGCTGATGGTCTTGCTGCTCAGGGCCAGTTGCTGGGCGATATCGTTGACGTTGGCGCCCTGGGCCAGGCGTTCGAACACCGAGAATTCGCGTTCGGACAGCAGCGAATGCAGCGGCCGCGTGTCGGTCAGGCCGACTTCGAAGACCATCCGGTCGGCCAGTTCCGGGTCAATGTAGCGACCACCCGCCGCGACCTTGCGGATCGCGGTAAGCAGCAGCGCCGGATCGCTGTCCTTGGTCGCATACCCGGCCGCGCCGACCTTCAATGCGCGCGCAGCCATTTGCGCTTCGTCGTGCATCGACAGCACCAGAATCGCCGGCGGGTTGTTCAGCGCACGGATGCGCGGGATCGCTTCCAGGCCATTGACGCCGGGCATGGAGATGTCCAGCAGCACCACCTCGCAAGGCACGCTGCGCAGGGTTTCCAGCAGTTGCTCGCCATTGCTCGCCTCCCCCACTACTTGCAGATCCTTGGCCAGGCCGATCAATTGCTTGATGCCTTCACGGACGATGGTGTGGTCTTCGGCTACCAGTACACGGATCACGTTCTTCTCCTCAGCCAACATATTTCGCGAGCAGGCTCGCTCCCACCCTGGAATGCATTCTCCCCGGTGGGAGCGGGCCTGCTCGCGAAGGCGTCAGCACTCACAACACAAACCTTCAGACCTCACTCACCGGCACCCACACCTTAAGACTGGTGCCCTCCCCCGGCTCGCTCTCCAGCTCCAGCCGCCCGCCCATGATCAGCACCCGCTCACGCATGCCGACCAGGCCAAACGACGTCGGCCGATCTTCAGCGGTGACAAATCCCACGCCATCATCGCTGACGGTCAGACACAATTCATCGCCCGCAAGCGCCAGCGTCAATTCCACCGTGTGCGCCTGAGCATGACGCATCACGTTGGTCAGCGCCTCCTGCAAAATCCGGAACAGCCCCACCGCCTTGGCATCGCTGAGCGCCGGCAGGTTGTCCGGCACCTGCACCAGACACGGAATCTGCGTGCGCGCCTCGAAGCGTCGCGCCTGCCACTCGATCGCCGAGGCAATCCCGGCATCGAGGATCGGCGGGCGCAACGCCGTCGCCACATCGCGCACCAGCTGAAATAGTTGTGCGATCAGGCGCTTCATGCTGTTGAGCCGTTCGTTCAGACCCGGATCGAGTTGCGAGTAGGCCAGTTCGCACATCGATGTCTCCAGTTTCAGCACGGTGAGCATCTGCCCAAGCTCATCATGAACTTCGCGGGCGATGCGCGCCTTCTCTTCTTCGCGCACGCTCTCCAGGTGCGCCGACAATTCACGCAACTGCTCGCGCGAAGCCGCCAGTTCCAGCTCGATGCGTTTGCTTTCGCTGATGTCCCAGACGATGCCGTCCCACACGTAGGCGCCGTCCTCCAGTTGCCGGGTGATCGCCTTGATCTCGGCCCAGCGCTGCTCGCCCTGACGCGTGACGATGCGGCCCTGCCACGACCAGTCGCTGTCGGTGTCCAGCGCCTGATCCTGGGTGCGGTGATAACTGGCCTTGTCGTCGGGATGCACCAGACTGCGCAGGCCCATGTCGCGATGCGCGATGGCCGCCGGCGCGTAGCCGACCAGCGTCTCGCTGCCCTCGCTGATGTAGGCAAAGTCGATCTGCCCGGTGACCGGCGCCCGCTCCAGCCGAAACACCAGGCCCGGGACGTTGGCGGCGATGCCTTGCAGGCGCGCTTCACTTTCCTGCAACGCGGCCAGTGCGCGGCGCCGATCGGTGACGTCGGTGAGGTAGACCACCAGATATTCACTGTCACGAAAGCGCAGGAAGCTCAGGGATACGTCCGCCGGCAGGACAGTGCCGTCGGCGCGCAGGCAACTGGTTTCGAAGCTCAGCGGCCCTTCTTCACTGGCCCGCGCACGCTTCCACAGATTGAGCCAGCGATCCATGTGCAGGCCGGGCTCGAAGTCGATCAGCGGCCGCTCGATCAGCCCGCCCGAGGGATAACCGAGCATGTTTTCCGCTGCGCGGTTGGCGTAGCGCACATGGCTGTCCCAATTGACCCACAGAATGCCAACGGTGCTTTGGTCGATGGAAAACTGCGTCAGCCGCAGCGCTTCTTCACTGGCTGCGCGCAACGCGATGTCCTCGCGGGCGCTGAGCAGGCGCTGTTCGAGGCTGTGCTGTTGGCGTCGCTGCCAGACCACGATCGCCACGCAACTGAACAGCATCACGGCAAACAACAGGCTGAGGTTCTGCCAGAACCCCGGCGATTCGGCCAGCCGTGGGTATTTCGGTTGCAGCCACTGATTGTGCAGTTGTTCCAGATCCTTGGCCGGAATCGCACGCAAGGCGCTCTGGACGATGCCGGCCAGTTCCGGCCAATCCCGCCGTGACGCCACACGCAGCAATTGCGGCAGGCCGATATCGCCGACCACCACCAGTTCGGCGAACTCCGGCTCCACCGACAGGCGTCCCAACTGTGCTTCATCAACCACCGCGTAGGAGGCCTGCTGACTCAACAGCAACTGCAACGCCTGACGCTCCAGCGGCACGCCTTGCAGGTTCAGGTGCGGATAGTTGCTGCGCAGATAATCGGCGGTGCTGCTCGGCATGCGCACGGCGACGCGAGTCTGGCTGTCGAGTTTTTCCAGATCGACTGCGCCGCTGCTTTTCTGGTCGCTGACCACCAGCTGCGGCACGCGCATGTACGGGTCGGAAAATTGCCAGAGGCGCAGCGCGCCCGGCGTTTGACTCAGACCTGGGGCGATATCGATCTCACCCTCGCGCAACGCGCTTTCCAACTGCCCGAGGTCCTGGAAATTGCGCCAGCTCAGTTCCACGCCCAGGGTTCTGGCGAGCAGTTTCATCAACTCGACATTGGCCCCGGACAGGCGCTGCAGGCGCCGATCATAAGTCGCGTAGGGCGCCTGCAGGACCAGGCCGACGCGCAACTCATTGTGCTGCGCCAGCCATTGCTGCTGCTCTGGCGTCAGTTGCGCGGCATGGGCCGATGGCGCAGGCGCCGCCCAGCCCATCAAGGGAAACCACAAACAGCCGATAACCCACAGGCAGCAAAATCGCTTCATTGAAGTCTCATACACTGACAAATTCTGACCAACCCATTAGGCTGCCGGGATACTTTCTGGCCTGGAATAACCGATGCCCTCTGTCTACCGCCTGGCACTGCCAGCATTGTGCCTGTCGCTGATCCTGCCCTGTGCGTTTTCCGTCGAAGCCGCCGACCCGGCGCCCCCCGCCACGGACAAGCCCGCCGAAGAAAAACCGGCCGAGCGCCAGCCACTGCTTGAGCGTAGTCAGGAAGAGGCGGCCGCACTGCAACGTAAACTGCCGGCGCAAGAGCAGCAACAGTTACAGGCTGGCAGCGAGACCTTCCTCGCCCTGTGGAAACCGGCCAACAGCGCCGAGCCCAAAGGTGCGGTGATCATCGTTCCCGGTGTTGGCGAAACCGCTGACTGGCCGCAGGCCGTCGGCCCGTTGCGGCGCAAATTGCCGGACGCCGGTTGGAGCACCCTGAGCATCACCCTGCCCGATCTGCAAGGCGACGCCATCGCCCCACGCGTGATCGAACCGGCCGCGGCGCCGAAAGCCCCGGAAACCACGAGCAAAGACGCGACCACTGCGCAACCGATCGAACAAGCCGCTGGCGGTGAAGCGGAAGTTGCTGAACAGGTCGTGGCGCAAACCAGCGAAGAACAAGCCAAGGCCGATGCCGAACGCGTCTTCGGACGGATCGACGCAGCGATCGCCTACGCCGAACAGCAGAGCGCGCGCAGCATTGTCGTGCTCGGTCACGGCACCGGTGCCTACTGGGCGGCGCGTTTTCTCAGCGAGCGACAAACGCCTCAGGTGGAAAAACTGGTCATGGTTGACGCGCAAGCACCGGCCAAAGCCCTGCCGCCACTCGCCGAACTGACGCCGACGCTGAAGCTGCCGACGGCGGATATTTTCTATATGGACAAAGCCCTCGATCGCAACGCGGCGCTGGAGCGCATGCAGGCCAGCAAGCGCCTGAAGACCTCGGCGTTCAGCCAGGTCGCGTTGAAGGTGTTGCCGGACAAAAAGGCTGAGCAGGAACAGCTGGTTCGACGGGTGCGGGGCTGGTTGAATCCACAAAATACAGACTGATAAAAGCAAAAGATCGCAGCCTTCGGCAGCGCCTACAGGAAAATGCATTCCAAGGGTAGGAGCTGCCGAAGGCTGCGATCTTCTGATCTTCAAGGGTCAGCGAAAATCCCGCCGCTCCCGAATCAACGTATAGGCATTGTGCAATTCCCGCGTCCGCTCGGTCGCCTCACGCACCTGGGCCGGCGTCGCGCCGCTGCCGGCAATCTTGTCCGGGTGATGGCGACTGAGCAATCGCCGGTAAGCGCGCTTGATCTGCGCCGGCTCGCTGCTCGCCGACACCCCAAGCAACTTCATCGCCTCCTGATAACTCACCGCCGCACTGACAATCGGCCGCTTGCCCGGCTCGTAATCGCTGGCCAGCGCTTGCACCTGCTGCGACGTCCAGCCCAGCCACCTGCCCCACTGCGCCAGCAACTCGCGTTCGCTGACACCGGCGCGACCATCAGCCCAGACCATTCGCCAACAGGCGCGCAACACACCTTCGGTCGCATGCGGTTGCGAACTCAGACGGCGCAGATAACCGCGCAGATTGTCGCTGCCGGACTTGCCACGATTGAACGCAGCAATGGCCCGCCGTGTCGCCGGCTCGCTCATCTCCAATGCGCGCATTTCATTGCGCGCCTGCTGGATATGCCCGTCCATGACGCGCCCGTCGCTCTTGGCCAGACGCCCGAGCAAGACGAACAGCAGCTCATCGTTGCGCAGCATCGGCCGACCGCCGAGCTTTTCCCGCAAGTGTCCCCAGCTCTGCAGTTGCAGGCGCCGATCCAGCGCCTGCCCCAGCAACGCTCCAAGCATGGCCCCCGGAATGCTGGCAATCGCGTACCCCACTCCGGCTCCAATCAGAGTCCCTGGCCACAACATCTCAGCGACTCGCTTCTATCAGGGCTTCGGCTTCGGCCAAGCGTTCATGGGTACCGACATCCACCCAATGGCCCTTCAGGCGCTCGCCCGTGACTTCGCCGTCGGCCATGGCTTTGCGCAACAAAGGCGCGAGTTTGAAAGCACCGTCGCTGCAACCGTCGAACAGCTGCGGATGAAGCACGGCAATACCGCTGTAAGTCAGAGTAGCTGCATCAGGCTCGCCGTCCTGCACTTTGCCGTCGATCAGGGTGAAATCGCCCTTCGGGTGATGCGCCGGATTGTCCGCCAGCACCAGATGCGCCAAACCATTGATCGGCTGGTGCAGCACGCTGAAGTCGTAATCGGTCCAGATGTCGCCGTTGACCACCAGAAACGCATCGTCACCGAGCAACGGCAGTGCACGGAAAATCCCGCCGCCGGTTTCCAGCGGCTCGCCCTCCGGCGAATACCGAATGCTCAGACCGAAATGCGAACCGTCGCCCAGATGATCTTCGATCTGCTGACCGAGCCAGGCGTGGTTGATGACGATGTCGTTGAAGCCTGCGGCCGCGAGGGCGCGCAGGTGATACTCGATCAGCGGCACACCGCCGGCACGCACCAGCGGTTTGGGCGTGGTCAGGGTCAGGGGGCGCATGCGCTCGCCTTTGCCCGCCGCCAGAATCATTGCCTTCATGCCGTCGCTCCAGCATGCAAGCTGCTGAACAGCGCTTGCAGCTCCGCCAGTTCGGGACGGCGGGCGATCACTGCTTCTATATAAGAGAAGAAGCGCGGCACGTCGGCCAGATAACGCGGCTTGCCGTCGCGATGGCAGATCCGCGCGAAGATGCCGATGACTTTCAGGTGACGCTGCACGCCCATCAGGTCGCTGGCGCGCAGGAAATCTTCGAAATCCGTCTGCACCGGAATATCCAGCGCCGAGGCCTGCTGCCAATAACTCTCCAGCCAGCCGCGTACACGTTCTTCAGGCCAGCTGAGGAACGCGTCCTTGAACAGGCAAGTAACGTCGTAAGTCACCGGGCCGTATACCGCATCCTGAAAATCCAGCACGCCGGGGTTGGGTTCGCTGAGCATCAGGTTGCGTGGCATGTAGTCGCGGTGCACCAGCACTTTCGGCTGCGCCAGCGCGCTGTCAATCAGCAGCTCGCTGATGTGCTGCCACTGTTGCTGCTGCGCCGCATCGAACTTGATGCCCAGCTCATGCTTGACGTACCACTCGGGGAACAACTCCAGTTCACGGCGCAACAGGGCGACGTCGTAACCGGGCAACGGTGCGACCATCGGCAACTGTTGAAAAGCCAACAGCGCTTGCAGGGCATCGTGGAATAACGCGTCGGCATTTTCGCCATCGATCACGTCAAGATAGGTCTTGTTGCCCAGGTCATTGAGCAAAAGAAAACCGCGCTCGAGGTCTTCGGCATAAATTTTCGGCACATTTATTCCGGATTTCGCCAGCAAAAAGGCGATATCCACGAACGGTTTGCAGTTTTCCTGCGGTGGCGGCGCGTCCATCACGACGAAGCTGCGACCGTCGCCCTCCCAACGGAAGTAACGACGGAAACTCGCGTCGCTGCTGGCCGCGGTCAACGTGGCCGGGGGCACGGTGCCCCAGCCCTGCTCGGCAAACAGCTTCGCCAACTGCTCATCGAGCCAAACTTTCAGGTGTTGCAAGCGTACATCTTGGTCAGGCATTGCAAGGGTCTCCGACGGCGCTAGCCGTCAAGCGGGTCATGCTTTATTATCCAGCATCTTTTTCAGACCATCGAGAGGCGTGCGGCCCACACCGCGGGCAGATGGCACGCAGGAAGCCCGGACTAATAAGATGGCATTGAAATCCCCCGCGTTTCGTAAAAAATTTCCGTTGTTGGTAACCGGCAGTCTGCTGGCTATGCAACCTCTGGCCAGTCAATTCGTTGTTGCCGCCGAGCAGTATGACTGCTCCGTCTCGGCTACGGGTGGCTGGGACTGTGCGCCCAAGTCGCCCGCCGCGGCATTGCCGCCGCGTCCGGTGCATGACGGCAGTGCCGTCAGCGCCGCCGGCGAGCCTGTGGCCGACAAGGGTTCCGACGCCGACACTGGCGCGAAAACCGCACTGGTCACCGAAGCCAAGGGCCGCGGCCTGAAATCCCGTAGCGAAGACTACAGTCACCTCGACTGGGTTCCGCGCGAGAAGCTCACCGCCGCCCAATTGGCCGAGACCGGTCCTTACTGCTCTGGTTCCTATATCGAACCGATTCGTCCTGGCATGAATGACAAGACGAATAAAAGTGATGCGCCGACCTTCATTGGTGCCAAAGCATCGCGTTACGAGCAGGACACCCAGGTCGCCAGCCTCGCTGGCGACGTGATCATGCGTCAGGGCAGCATGCAGGTCGAAGCCGACGAGGCCAACCTGTATCAGGCCGAGAGCCGTGGCGAACTGGCCGGCAACGTACGCATCCGCGACAACGGTGCGCTGATCGTCGGCGACCACGCCGATGTGCAGCTCGACACCGGTGAAGCCAAGGTCGACAACGCCGAGTACGTGATGCACAAATCGCGCATCCGCGGTAACGCGCTGTACGCCAAGCGTGCCGAGAACGCGATCATCCGCTTGAAGGACGGCACGTACACCACGTGCGAACCGAACAGCAACGCGTGGCAGCTCAAGGGCAACAACATCACATTGAACCCGGCCACCGGTTTCGGTACCGCGACCAACGTGACCTTGCGCGTCAAAGACATTCCGATTCTGTACACGCCGTACATCTACTTCCCGATCGATGACCGCCGCCAGTCAGGCTTCCTGCCGCCGACCATCGGTTCGGGCAGCGACACCGGCTTCATGCTGGTCACGCCTTATTACTTCAACCTGGCGCCGAACTATGACGCCACGTTGTACCCGCGCTACATGAGCAAGCGCGGCATGCTGGTGGAAGGCGAATTCCGTTACCTGACCAAGTCGAGTGAAGGTCAGTTCGGGGCCTCGTACCTGAACGACGAGAACGACGATCGCAAACGCCAGTCCGACTACAACGAGACTCGCTACATGTACAACTGGCAGCACAAGGGCGGTCTCGACTCCCGCGTGCTGACCCAGGTCGATTACACCAAGATCAGTGACCCCTACTACTTCCAGGATCTGGAAACCGACCAGATTGGCGTTAAGAGCAGTGACTTTGTGAATCAACAAGGTCTGGTTTCTTACCGTGGTGATTCCTATACCGCCACGTTGAACGCTCAGAAGTATCAGTTGGCCACCGTTTCGAACATTACGCCTTACGGACGTCTGCCGCAGATCACCTTCAATGGTCAACTGCCCTATCATCCAGAAGGCCTCGATTTCGATTATCAGACCGAGCTGGTGCGTTTCGACCGCGACCTGAGAAGCGGCACCTTTGTCCAGGAAGACGGTATTACCACCGAGCCGCGTCTGGACAACAACATCACCGGCCTGGCTCGTGCCAATGGCGATCGCTTGAATCTGAAGCCGGGCGTCAGCCTGCCGATGAGCTGGACATATGGCTTCCTGAAGCCATCGCTGAAATATCAGTACACCCAATATCAGCTTGATCTGGACAACACCGGTAAAGCGCAGATCGATGCGCTGTCGCCAGCAAACCAGAAGCTCTACGGCAAGTTCGACAGCAACCAGAATCGTGGCGTACCGATCGCCAGCATTGATAGCGGCCTCTACTTCGACCGAAATACTTCGTACTTCGGCAAGAACTATCGCCAGACTCTGGAACCACGCCTGTTCTACCTGTACGTACCTGAGGTCGATCAGGAAGATATTCCGGTGTTCGATACCAGCGAAACGACGTTCAGCTACTCCTCGCTGTTCCGTGACAACCGCTTTACCGGCGCCGACCGTGTCGGGGACGAAAACAAGCTGTCGCTGGGCGTAACCAGCCGCTGGATCGAAGACAACGGTTTCGAGCGTCAGCGCATCAGCGTAGGCCAGGCTTATTACTTCAAGAATCGCGAAGTGCAGTTGCCTGGTATCGATGCGAAAACCCGTGAAGATTCCAAATCCAGTGTCTCGCCGTACGCGCTTGAATACGAGTACCGCTGGAACCGCGACTGGCGCGCCACAGCCGACTACAACTGGGACCCGGACAGCCGCAGCCCGCGCTCCGGCAGTGCGATGTTCCACTACCAGCCAGCAGACAACCCGAACAAGGTCATCAATGCCGGCTATCGCTATCGTAATGATCAGGTTCGTTACGACCAGAACACCGGTCAGTGGTCGGTGGGCGGTGGTGACTACGGCGTTCCCGGGCAGCCTGGCTACGTGAAGGATTACTACAAGATCCAGCAGCATGACTTCTCCGTCATCTGGCCGATCGTTCCACAGTGGAACGCCATCAGCCGCTGGCAGTACGACTACAACCGCAATCGCACCCTGGAAGCCTTCGGTGGTTTCGAATACGACAACTGCTGCTGGAAACTGCGCCTGATCAATCGTTACTGGGTTTCCTATGACGAGTTCAGCCAGGAAGCTCCGCAAAACGAAAAAGGCGACCATGGCGTCTTCCTCCAAATTGTTCTGAAGGGGCTCGGCGGCCTGACTGGCGCCAAGGTAGAGAGCTTCCTCGACAAAGGCATTCAAGGTTATCGTGAACGTGAAGACCAAGCTTTCTGATTGTCTGCGCCCGCTGCTGCTGGGCGCGCTGTTCCTGGGTACGGCGGCCAACGCCGCCGTGCAGTCCATCGATAAAGTGGTAGCGATTGTCGACAACGACGTGGTCATGCAGAGCCAACTGGACCAGCGCGTTCACGAAGTTCAGCAGACCATCGCCAAGCGCGGGGGCGGCCTGCCGCCTCCGGGCGTGCTCGATCAGCAAGTGCTCGAGCGCCTGATCGTCGAAAACCTGCAATTGCAGATCGGCGAACGTTCCGGTATCCGCATCACTGACGAAGAACTCAACCAGGCCGTCGGCACCATCGCCCAGCGCAACAACATGACTGTTGATCAGTTCCGCGCTGCGCTGGCTCGTGATGGCCTGAACTATGAAGACGCCCGTGATCAGATCAAACGCGAAATGATCATCAGCCGTGTGCGTCAGCGACGCGTGGCAGAACGCATTCAGGTTTCGGAGCAGGAAGTGAAGAACTTCCTCGCCTCCGATCTCGGCAAAATGCAGCTGTCCGAAGAACTGCACCTGGCCAACATCCTGATCCCGACCCCGGAAAGCGCCAACTCTGATGCCATTCAGAGCGCTGCGCGCCAGGCGATGGAGGTTTACCAGCAGCTCAAGCAAGGCGCAGACTTCGGTCAGGTGGCCGTGGCCAAGTCCGGCAGCGACAACGCGCTGGAAGGCGGCGACATGGGCTGGCGTAAAGCCGCGCAACTGCCACCGCCGTTCGATCGTCAACTGAGCAGCATGGCCGTCGGCGACATCACCCAACCTGCACGCACCCCGGGCGGTTTCATCATTCTGAAGCTGCTGGGCAAGCGTGGCGGCGAAGCGCAGATGCGCGACGAAGTGCATGTGCGGCACATCCTGGTCAAGCCAAGCCCGATCCGCGACGAGGCCAAGACCAAGGCACTGGTGCAATCGTTGTATGACCGCATCAGCGCCGGCGAAGACTTTGCCGAGCTGGCAAAAAACTACTCGGAAGATCCGGGTTCCGCGCTCAATGGCGGCGACCTGAACTGGATCGACCCGAACGTACTCGTACCGGAATTCCGCGAAGTTATGGCCTCGACTCCACAAGGCCAGCTGTCCAAGCCATTCCAGACCCAATACGGCTGGCACGTGCTGGAAGTCCTTGGCCGTCGCGCCACCGACAGCACCGAGCAGGCCCGTGAGCAGCAAGCCATGACCGTACTGCGTAACCGCAAATACGACGAAGAGCTGCAAACCTGGCTGCGTCAGATCCGTGACGAAGCGTACGTAGAGATCAAACTCCCTGGTGCAGACCAGGCAGCGCAGTGAAACCCAAGCGTTTCGCGCTGACACCCGGCGAACCAGCCGGCATCGGTCCCGACCTGTGCCTGCTGCTCGCCTCGCAAGCCCAGCCACATCCCCTGATTGCCATCACCAGCCGCGACCTGCTCCTTGAGCGGGCCGCGCAACTGGGGCTGGTCGTCAATCTGCTGGATGTCACCCCGGATCAGTGGCCTGATGTTCCGGCTCCCGCCGCTAGCCTGTATGTCTGGGATACGCCGCTCAGCGCACCGGTAGTTGCCGGGCAACTGGACAAGGCCAACGCGGCGTTCGTCCTCGAAACCCTGACCCGCGCCGGCAACGGCTGCCTGAACGGCGACTTCGCCGGGATGATCACAGCGCCGGTGCATAAAGGCGTGATCAACGAGTCAGGCATCGCCTTCTCCGGACACACCGAGTTTCTTGCCGACCTGACGCACACCGCGCAAGTGGTAATGATGCTTGCGACGCGTGGTTTGCGCGTGGCACTGGTCACCACGCACCTGCCCCTGCGCGAGATTGCCGATGCGATCACCCCAGAGCGGCTGGAGCGCGTCACGCGAATCCTGCACGCCGATCTGCGAGACAAATTCGGCATTGCCCAGCCACGCATTCTGGTCTGCGGACTCAATCCGCACGCCGGTGAAGGCGGCCACCTGGGCCATGAAGAAATCGACATCATCGAACCGACCCTGGAGCGCCTGCGCAGCGAGGGCATGGACCTTCGTGGCCCGCTGCCTGCCGACACTCTGTTTACCCCCAAATATCTGGAGCACTGCGATGCAGTGCTGGCGATGTACCACGACCAGGGCTTGCCCGTGCTCAAGTACAAAGGCTTCGGCGCTGCCGTCAATGTGACGCTGGGCCTGCCGATCATCCGCACCTCGGTCGACCATGGCACCGCCCTGGACTTGGCCGGCAGCGGCAGGATCGACACCGGCAGCCTGCAAGTGGCCCTGGAAACCGCCTACCAGATGGCCGAGACCCGTTTATGAACGAGCAATACCAACACAAGGCGCGCAAACGCTTTGGTCAGAACTTTCTCCACGATGCTGGCGTTATCGACCGCATCCTGCGCTCGATCCATGCCAAGGCTGACGATCGCCTGCTGGAAATCGGCCCGGGCCAGGGTGCCCTGACCCAAGGGTTGCTTGGCTCCGGCGCCCAACTCGACGTGGTGGAACTGGACAAGGATCTGATCCCGATCCTTAACCAGCAGTTTGCCGGCATGAGCAATTTCAACCTGCATCAGGGCGATGCGCTGAAATTCGACTTCAATACGCTGAACGCCGCGCCGAACAGCCTGCGGGTGGTCGGCAATCTGCCGTACAACATCTCCACGCCGCTGATTTTCCACCTGCTGAACAACGCCGGCATCATCCGCGACATGCACTTCATGTTGCAGAAAGAAGTGGTCGAGCGCCTGGCCGCAGGCCCGGGTGGCGGTGACTGGGGCCGTCTGTCGATCATGGTTCAGTACCATTGCCGCGTCGAACATCTGTTCAACGTCGGCCCGGGCGCGTTCAATCCGCCGCCGAAAGTCGACTCGGCGATCGTTCGCCTGGTGCCCCACGCGGTATTGCCACACCCGGCCAAGGATCACAAGTTGCTCGAGCGCGTTGTGCGCGAAGCGTTCAATCAGCGCCGCAAAACCCTGCGCAATACCCTCAAACAATTGCTCAGCAACGCCGAAATCGAAGCCGCCGGCGTCGATGGCAGCCTGCGTCCCGAGCAACTTGATCTGGCCGCATTCGTGCGCCTGGCCGACCAGCTCGCGATACAGGTACCGGCAGCTCCCGCCGCCGACTGACCCGCGATGAACGCTATCGGGCAGCACTCCACTCTGGTTTACTGCCCGATACTTGCCTAGACTGATTCCCCATCAGCTACGCCCCGCGTTCCGCTTCGTTAAGGCCTTCTTGCATGTCCGATTCCCGTTATCAGGTCGATGTCAGCGTCGTCACCCACTATCTGGCAGACCAATCGCAACCCGAACACGACCGTTTCGCCTTCGCCTACACCATTACCGTGCAGAACAACGGTGAGATTGCGGCCAAACTTCTCTCCCGGCATTGGGTGATTACCGATGGCAATGGCCATGTCGAAGAAGTGCGCGGTGAAGGGGTCGTCGGCCAGAAGCCGCTGATCGCCGCGGGCGAAAGCCACACGTATACCAGCGGCACGGTAATGATCACCAAGGTCGGCACCATGCAGGGCACCTATCAAATGCTCGCCGATGACGGCAAGCATTTCGATGCAGTCATCAAACCGTTTCGCCTCGCTGTACCCGGAGCCCTGCACTGATGACGACTTACGCCGTCGGTGATCTGCAGGGCTGCCTCGAACCGCTCAAGTGTCTGCTCAAGCAAGTTGCCTTTGACCCGGCGCTGGATCGGCTGTGGCTCGTGGGCGACCTGGTCAATCGTGGCCCGCAGTCGCTGGAAACCCTGCGCTTTCTCTACCAGATGCGTGAGTCACTGGTGTGCGTGCTCGGTAATCACGACCTGCACCTGCTGGCCGCTGCGAAGAAAATCGAGCGTTTGAAGAAAAGCGACACGTTGCGCGAAATCATCGAGGCGCCGGATGGCCCGCAACTGATGGAATGGCTGCGCCAGCAGAAGCTGATGCATTACGACGAAATCCGTGATGTCGCCATGGTTCACGCTGGCATCCCGCCACAATGGTCGCTGCGCCGCGCCTTGAAGTGCGCCGCCGAAGTCGAGACCGCGCTGCGCGACGACAACGTGTTCCCCGCCTACCTCGACGGCATGTACGGCAACGAGCCGGCAAAGTGGGATAACGACCTCAAAGGCATCGATCGCCTGCGGGTGATCACCAATTACTTCACGCGCATGCGCTTTTGCACCGCCGAGGGCAAGCTTGACCTCAAGAGCAAGGAAGGCCTCGACAGCGCCCCGCCCGGCTACAAGCCGTGGTTTCAGCACAAGGAGCGCAAGACCAAGGGCCTGCGCATCATTTTTGGTCACTGGGCAGCGCTTGAAGGCAATATCCACGAGCCGGGCATTTCAGCGCTGGACACCGGATGCGTATGGGGCGGCAGCCTGACGCTGATGAACGTCGACAGCGGCGAACGCCTGTCATGCAAATGCGATGAACACGGCGGGCTTGCGCACACGGTCGCGCCACTTATCTCCGAATCTTCGCCAGTCGGCGCACCGCGCTAGACTGCGCCTTCAGTTGAGCAACAGGAACTTTGTCATGAGCGAATTCAAACGAATCCCCCCGGAACAGGCCCAGGCCCTGCGTGAACAAGGCGCCGTCGTAGTCGACGTGCGCGACCCGGCTACCTTTGCCTCACTGCATATCAGCGGCTCGAAGCATCTCGACAACCATTCGCTGCACGCTTTCATTCAAGGCGCCGACCTGGATGCACCGACCGTCGTGGTCTGCTACCACGGCAATTCCAGTCAGGGCGCAGCTGCCTATCTGGTCGGCCAAGGTTTCTCCGACGTCTACAGCATGGATGGCGGTTTTGAGCTGTGGCGTACGACCTATCCTTCGGAAACTGCACAAGGCAGCGAAGAATAATTTTTTTGCGCGGCGCAGGCCCCGGCTTCCGTGGGCCTGCGCGCGGCAGACAAACGGTCTGCCACAACTAATTACGTATCTCGCCTTTACCTCTCGAATTCCCAACTATCCTTAAGCGCAGGCCATCCAAAACAGGGGAGAGCCGGTACACCGGCGCGCGGGTCATCGGGAGTAGCTTTCGCGGTTTGTCGACCGTGGAAGAATTCTGGGGGGTAAACAGCAGCTGCCATAGCGACTGCTGCCAGCATCGACTGAGTGATCCGGCGTCGGCTCCACGTATCGAGCGAGGTGACGTCATGAGTATCTTTAGCCACTTCCAACAACGCTTCGAATCCACACGCCAGGAAGAACTTTCTCTGCAGGAGTACCTGGAGCTGTGCAAACAGGATCGCAGCGCCTACGTTTCCGCCGCCGAGCGTCTGTTGATGGCGATCGGCGAACCGGAACTGCTCGACACTTCGACCAATTCGAGGCTGTCGCGCATCTTCTCCAACAAGGTGATCCGTCGCTATCCGGCCTTTGAAGACTTCCATGGGATGGAAGAATGCATCGACCAGATCGTCTCGTATTTCCGCCACGCCGCCCAAGGCCTGGAAGAGAAGAAACAGATCCTCTATCTGCTCGGCCCCGTGGGTGGCGGTAAATCGTCCCTGGCCGAGAAGCTGAAGCAGCTGATGGAAAAAGTGCCCTTCTACGCCATCAAGGGCTCGCCGGTCTTCGAATCGCCTCTGGGTCTGTTCAACGCCACCGAAGATGGCGCGATCCTTGAGGAAGACTTCGGTATCCCACGGCGCTACCTGAACACCATCATGTCGCCCTGGGCGACCAAGCGCCTGGCTGAATTCGGCGGCGACATCAGCCAGTTCCGCGTGGTCAAACTGTACCCGTCGATCCTCAATCAGATTGCCGTCGCCAAGACCGAACCCGGTGACGAGAACAACCAGGATATCTCGGCGCTGGTCGGCAAGGTCGATATCCGCAAGCTCGAAGAATTCCCGCAGAACGACGCCGATGCCTACAGCTACTCCGGTGCGCTGTGCCGGGCCAACCAGGGCCTGATGGAATTCGTCGAAATGTTCAAGGCGCCGATCAAGGTGCTGCACCCACTGCTGACCGCCACGCAGGAGGGTAACTACAACAGTACCGAAGGCCTCGGCGCGATTCCGTTCACCGGCATCCTGCTGGCTCACTCCAACGAATCGGAGTGGCACACCTTCCGCAACAACAAGAACAACGAGGCGTTCATCGACCGGATCTACATCGTCAAAGTGCCGTACTGCCTGCGCGTCAGCGATGAAGTGAAGATCTACGACAAATTGCTGTTCAACAGCTCCCTGTCCAAGGCGCATTGCGCACCGGACACCTTGAAGATGCTCGCGCAGTTCACCGTGCTGTCGCGCCTCAAGGAACCGGAAAACTCCAACATCTATTCGAAGATGCGCGTCTACGACGGTGAAAACCTCAAGGACACCGATCCGAAGGCCAAGTCGATTCAGGAGTACCGCGACTCGGCCGGTGTCGATGAAGGCATGAACGGTCTGTCGACCCGCTTCGCCTTCAAGATCCTGTCCAAGGTGTTCAACTTCGACCCGCATGAAATCGCCGCCAACCCGGTGCACCTTCTCTATGTGCTGGAGCAGCAGATCGAACAGGAGCAGTTCCAGGCTGAAACCCGCGAACGCTATCTGCGTTATCTGAAGGAATACCTCGCCCCGCGCTACATCGAGTTTATCGGCAAGGAAATCCAGACTGCTTATCTCGAGTCCTACAGCGAGTACGGTCAGAACATCTTCGATCGCTATGTGCTGTACGCGGACTTCTGGATTCAGGATCAGGAGTATCGCGATCCGGAAACCGGCGAGATCCTCAACCGCGTGGCCCTGAACGAAGAACTGGAAAAAATCGAAAAACCGGCCGGCATCAGCAATCCGAAGGATTTCCGCAACGAAATCGTCAACTTCGTCCTGCGCGCCCGGGCCAACAACAACGGCAAGAATCCGACCTGGCTCAGCTACGAAAAACTGCGGGTGGTCATCGAGAAGAAAATGTTCTCCAACACCGAGGACCTGCTGCCCGTCATCAGCTTCAACGCCAAGGCCAGCAAAGAGGATCAGCAGAAACACAACGACTTCGTTACACGAATGGTTGAACGTGGCTACACCGATAAACAGGTACGGCTTCTGTCCGAATGGTACCTGCGGGTCCGCAAGTCGCAGTGAGGCAGCTGCAAGCGTCCAGCTACGAGCTGCAAGAGAAAAGCGTGTAAACCGGAGTTTTTCGGGATCGGCTTCTACTTGCAGCTTACAGCTCAAAACTTGAAGCTCCCCGGAGGGGCCTTATGAGCTATGTGATCGACCGACGCCTCAATGGCAAGAACAAGAGCACGGTGAACCGTCAGCGTTTTCTGCGGCGTTATCGTGACCACATCAAAAAGGCTGTCGAAGAGGCAGTCAGCCGGCGCTCCATTACCGATATGGAGCACGGGGAACAGATCAGTATTCCTGGCCGCGATATCGACGAGCCGGTACTTCATCATGGACGCGGCGGCAAACAGACCGTGGTGCATCCCGGCAACAAGGAATTCACGGCCGGTGAACACATTGCGCGCCCACCCGGAGGCGGAGGTGGCCGCGGTCCGGGCAAGGCCGGCAATTCCGGCGAAGGCATGGACGAGTTCGTCTTCCAGATCACCCAGGAAGAATTTCTCGAATTCATGTTCGAAGACCTCGAACTGCCGAACCTGGTCAAACGCAACCTGACCGGCACCGACACGTTCAAAACCGTACGCGCCGGGATCAGCAACGAGGGTAATCCGTCACGGATCAACATCATCCGCACCCTGCGCTCAGCTCACGCGCGTCGTATTGCCCTGTCCGGCAGCAGCCGCGCGAAACTGCGCGAAGCCAAGGAAGAGCTGGCGCGGCTCAAGCGCGAAGAGCCGGACAATTTCGGTGATATCCAGGAACTCGAGGCCGAAATCGAGAAACTCAGTGCACGTATCCACCGTGTGCCGTTCCTCGATACCTTCGACTTGAAATACAACCTGCTGGTCAAGCAACCGAACCCCAGCTCGAAAGCGGTGATGTTCTGCCTGATGGACGTTTCCGGCTCGATGACGCAAGCGACCAAGGATATCGCCAAGCGCTTTTTCATCCTGCTATATCTGTTCCTCAAGCGTAACTACGACAAGATCGACGTGGTGTTCATCCGCCACCACACCAGTGCCCGGGAAGTGGACGAAGAGGAGTTTTTCTACTCACGGGAAACCGGCGGCACCATCGTTTCCAGCGCCTTGAAGCTGATGCAGGAAATCATGGCCGAGCGCTATCCAAGCAACGAGTGGAACATCTATGCCGCTCAAGCCTCCGACGGCGATAACTGGAACGACGACTCGCCGATCTGCCGTGACATTCTGATCAATCAGATCATGCCGTTTGTGCAGTACTACACTTATGTGGAGATTACCCCACGCGAACATCAGGCCCTGTGGTACGAGTACGAACGCATCGCCGAAGCCTTCTCTGACACTTTTGCCCAGCAGCAACTGGTCTCGGCCGGAGATATCTATCCGGTCTTCCGTGAACTCTTCCAGCGCAGGTTAGTGACATGACCGCCAAAGAGCAGAAGCGCCAACCGATTTCCACCGGCTCCGAATGGACATTCGAGCTGATCCAGACCTACGACCGCGAAATCGCTCGGATCGCGGCCCGCTACGCACTGGATACCTACCCCAACCAGATCGAAGTGATCACCGCCGAGCAGATGATGGATGCCTATGCGTCAGTGGGCATGCCGCTGGGCTATCACCACTGGTCCTATGGCAAACACTTCCTCAGCACCGAGAAATCCTACAGTCGCGGGCAGATGGGCCTGGCTTACGAGATCGTAATCAACTCCGATCCGTGCATCGCCTACCTGATGGAAGAGAACACCATTTGCATGCAGGCGCTGGTGGTGGCTCATGCCTGCTACGGCCACAACAGTTTCTTCAAGGGCAACTACCTGTTCCGCACCTGGACCGACGCCAGTTCGATCATCGATTACCTGGTTTTCGCCAAGCAGTACATCATGCAGTGCGAAGAGCGCCATGGCATCGATGCGGTGGAAGATCTGCTCGACTCCTGTCACGCGCTGATGAACTACGGTGTCGACCGCTACAAGCGTCCGTATCCGATTTCCGCCGAGGAAGAGCGCCGGCGCCAAAAGGATCGCGAAGAGCACATGCAGAAGCAGATCAATGATCTGTGGCGCACCATCCCCAAGGGTGCGGACAAATACAGCGACAAGGACAACGCCCGCTTTCCGGCCGAGCCGCAGGAAAACATCCTCTATTTCATCGAGAAGCATGCACCTCTGCTGGAGCCGTGGCAGCGTGAGATCGTGCGAATCGTGCGCAAGATCGCCCAGTATTTCTATCCGCAGCGCCAGACCCAGGTGATGAACGAAGGCTGGGCAACGTTCTGGCATTACACGCTGATGAATGACCTGTATGACGAAGGCCTGGTCACTGATGGCTTCATGATGGAGTTCCTCACTTCGCATACCAGCGTGGTGTTCCAGCCGGGTTTCGACAGCCCGTACTACAGCGGTATCAACCCGTATGCGCTGGGCTTCGCCATGTACCGCGACATTCGGCGCATGTGCGAAGAGCCAACCGAGGAAGACCGTCGCTGGTTTCCGGATATCGCCGGCTCCGACTGGCTGTCGACCATCAAGTTCGCCATGAGCAGTTTCAAGGACGAGAGTTTTATCCTGCAGTACCTGTCGCCCAAGGTGATCCGCGATCTGAAGCTCTTCAGCATCCTCGATGACGATCAGAAGGATGACCTGCTGGTGCCGGCCATTCATGACGAGGGTGGCTACCGCATCATCCGCGAAACCCTGGCTGCGCAGTACAACCTCGGCAATCGTGAACCCAACGTGCAGATCTACAGCATCGACCGGCGCGGCGATCGCTCCCTGACCCTGCGCCACCAGCAACATGACCGCAAACCGCTGGGTGACTCCACCGATGAAGTGCTCAAGCACTTGCACCGGCTATGGGGGTTCGACATTCATCTGGAAACCCTGCAGGGTGACCAGATCATGAAAACCCATCACGTGCCGCCACGCAGTGAGCACAGCGAAGGCGATTATGGCCGGCTCGATCTGGCCGTGATTCATCTTTGATCCGGTTCTGGCCTCCGAACGTCTGACGCAAGGGTTATCCTGTCGGACTGACGGAGGTTTTTTTATGCAGGTTTACAAGGTTGGCGGCGCGGTACGTGATCGCCTGTTGGGATTGCCGGTCACTGATGTCGACCGGGTCGTGGTCGGCGCGACCACTGAAGAAATGCTCGCCAAGGGATTCCGCCCGGTTGGCGCAGATTTTCCGGTGTTTCTGCACCCGAAGACCGGCGAGGAATACGCCCTCGCCCGCACGGAACGCAAGAGTGGCCGCGGCTACGGCGGCTTCACTTTCCATGCAAGTCCCGAAGTCACGCTGGAAGAAGACCTGATTCGCCGCGACCTGACGATCAATGCCATGGCCGAAGACGATCAGCTCAACCTGACCGACCCCTATGATGGCCAGCGCGATCTTGAAGCGCGAATTCTGCGTCACGTTTCCCCGGCGTTCGCCGAAGATCCGCTGCGTGTGCTGCGCGTTGCCCGTTTCGCCGCGCGCTATGCCGAACTGGGCTTCACGGTCGCAGACGAGACAATGGAGCTGATGCGTCAGCTCAGCGAGTCCGGGGAACTGCAGGCACTGACGGCCGAACGCAGCTGGAAGGAAATTTCCCGGGCGCTGATGGAAAACCACCCGCAGGTATTCGTCCAGGTGTTGCGCAACTGCGGCGCCCTCAAAGTGCTGATGCCGGAGGTTGACGCCTTGTTCGGCGTACCGCAGCCGCAGGCCCATCACCCGGAAATCGACACAGGCCTGCACACCCTGAGCGTGCTGGAACAATCAGCCCTGCACAGGCAACCGCTGACGGTGCGCTGGGCCTGCCTGCTGCATGACTTGGGCAAAGGCCTGACGCCAGAAGAGGAATGGCCTCGGCATATCGCTCATGAGCACACCGGGCTGAAGCTGATCAAAGCGGTCAACCAGCGCTTCAAGGCACCCAAGGATTGTCAGGAACTGGCTCTGCTGGTCGGCCAGTATCACACCCATGGGCACCGGGCTCTGGAGTTGAAGGCCTCCACATTGCTGGAGTTGCTGCAGAGCTTCGATGTCTATCGGCGGCCGCAGCGCTTCGAGGAGTTCATCGCTGCGTGCGAGATGGATGCTCGTGGTCGCAAAGGCCTGGAGCAGCGCAGTTATCCACAGGCGGAATATCTGCGCGGTGCGGCGAAGGCTGCGCGAGAAGTGGCGGTGCAGCCACTGCTGGAAATGGGCTTCAAGGGCCCTCAGTTGGGCGAAGCGCTGAAGCGTGAGCGGCTCAAAGCGTTGAAAGCCTACAAAGAGGCGGCGACAGCCTAAAAAGCTTCGCGAGCAGGCTCACTCCTACAGGGGAATGCGTTCCAAAATGTAGGAGTGAGCCTGCTCGCGATGGCGCCCGTTGGATCAGCGCAAATCCGAAGGCGTGAGCTGCTCCCCCCGCCATTCGAACGCAACCGGCGCCAACACCTGATCAATCTGCGCCTCAGCCCACAACGTCGCAAAGCTCTTGCCCACACCCGGATGCACCCGCTGCGGCGCGATCAATGACAGCGGCCACAGCACGAAAGCGTTTTTCAGGATTTCCGCCCGCGGCAGAGTCAATCCGTCGAAATTACCCACCAGATCGCCATACAGCAGCACGTCGATATCCAGCGGCAACCCCTTGCGATCCGGTGCATAACGACCGTTATCCGCCTCGATGAATTTCAAGCGCCGATCCAGCTCCATCAATGGCAGATCGGTGTACGCCGAAACCACGAAATTGAAGAACGGCCCGCTCTTGATGCCCACCGGCTGGCTCTCGAACACCGCCGAACAACGGATATCCACCAGAAATTTCGCCAGCGCATCGAGACCGGCACGCAAATGGGTTTCCCGCTCGATATTGCTACCGAGCCCGAGGTAGACCTGAGTCAGCGACATCCGCGCTCGATCTCCACACCCACACCGCCCTTGGCTGCCGGCACGGCGCCCGGCTTGGTCAGCTTCAGTCGTACCCAGGTGATGTTGAATTCGGCCATGAGCACTTCAACCAGACGCTCGGCAAAGGTCTCGACCAGTTGGAACTGCGCCTGCTCGGCAAAAGCCTGGATGCGCGTGGAAACGCTGGCGTAATCGAGCGCCAGGGTCAGGTCGTCACCAGCGGCGGCCGGGCGATTGTCCCAGGCGAAGCTCAGATCAAGACGCAGGCACTGACGGATGCCGCGCTCCCAGTCGTAGGCACCGATCACGGTGTCGACTTCCAGGCCCTCGATAAACACTCTGTCCAAGCACTTCTCTCCGCTGCACGACAAGGGCGCGATGCGCCGTTAGAATCAGGGCGTCCTCGCCCGGAATAGTTAGCATGTTTTGGTTACTGGCGATTCTCGCCTACCTGCTCGGCTCGCTGTCCTTCGCCATTTTGCTCAGCCGCCTGACCGGAAACCCGGATCCGCGAATGAGTGGCTCGGGTAATGCCGGCGCCACCAACATGCTGCGCCTGGCCGGTCGCAAACTGGCGATCCTGACCCTGCTCGGTGATCTGTGCAAAGGCCTGCTGCCGGTGCTGATCGCATCGAGCGCGGGCCTTTCGCTGCAGGATCAGGCGTGGATTGGCGTGTGCGCCGTGATCGGTCACCTGTTCCCGCTGTACTTCCGCTTTCGTGGCGGCAAAGGCGTCGCCACTGCCGCCGGCATGTTGCTCGGCCTGTATCCACCTGCTGCGCTGCTGGCGGTGTGCGCCTGGCTGCTGACGATCTACCTGACTCGCACCAGTTCGCTGGCAGCGCTGATTGCCACGCCGTTGACCCTGCCGCTGCTGGCCTGGCAGGAACCGGAGGCCTTGTTGCCAATGAGCGCGCTGACCTTGCTGATTGTCTGGCGTCATCGCGGCAATCTACGCGACCTGTTTGCCGGGCGCGAACGGCATTTTTGAATGACGTCCGCGAGCATCGCTGATCACAATGCCGACAACTGCTCCATCGGCCAGCGCGCCTGCACGGTGATGGCCAGACTTTCCTGCTGACCGGCCTTGAGCCGCTGGCATCCGGCAAACGCAATCATCGCGCCATTGTCGGTGCAGAACTCGGGACGCGCGTAGAACACATCGCCCTTCATATCGCCGAGCATCTTTTCCAGGGAAATCCGCAACGCCTTGTTGGCGCTGACGCCGCCGGCAATCCCCAGCCGCTTCATGCCCGCCTGTTTCAGGGCGCGCTTGCACTTGATGGTCAAAGTCTCCACTACGGCCTGCTGGAACGCCAGCGCGATGTCGCAACGGGCTTGTTCGCCGTCGTCCCCGGCGCTGACGCATTGCTGCCAGGTGTTGAGGGCGAAGGTTTTCAGGCCGCTGAAGCTGAAATCCAGCCCCGGACGATCACACATCGGACGCGGGAAGGTAAAACGTCCTGCGACGCCCTTCTCGGCCAGCTTGGCGATTTCCGGCCCGCCGGGATAATTGAGGCCCATCATCTTCGCGGTCTTGTCGAACGCTTCGCCGGCCGCATCGTCGAGTGTCTCGCCAAGCAGGCTGTATTGGCCGATGCCGTCGACCTGGACCAGCTGCGTATGACCACCGGAAACCAACAAAGCGACGAACGGGAATTCCGGCGGTTTCGGCTCCAGCATCGGTGCCAGCAGGTGGCCTTCCATGTGGTGCACGCCAAGCGCCGGAATGCCCCAGGCAAACGCCAGCGCCTGCGCGCAGGATGCACCGACCAGCAGCGCGCCGACCAGGCCAGGACCCGCGGTATAGGCGATTGCGTCGATCTCGGTCGGCACGCAGTCGGCTTCGGCCAACACCTGACGGATCAAGGGCAGCATGCGTTTGACGTGGTCACGCGAAGCCAGCTCCGGCACCACACCGCCATAGACGCGGTGCAGGTCGATCTGACTGAACAGCGCATCGGCCAGCAGGCCGCGCTCGCTGTCATACAATGCGACGCCGGTTTCGTCGCAGGAGGTTTCTAATCCCAGTACTAGCATGGGTTTGCGCCTTGTTTAGGCTGAATTCGAAGGCGCGCATAATAGTCGCCACGTGATGCCCCGACCAGCGGTTTTCGATCAGAGGCTTTGCATTCCGAGCGATGAGGGGTTAACATCCGCAACCCTTAAAAACCGACGTCTTCAAGTGCTCTTTTGCCGCGAGGATGTTGACCCCGGTAATGAATGAAGGTAGCTCTGGATGCCAGCCGTCAAAGTAAAAGAGAACGAACCCTTCGACGTAGCTCTGCGTCGTTTCAAGCGCTCCTGCGAAAAAGCCGGTGTACTGGCTGAAGTTCGTAGCCGCGAATTTTACGAGAAGCCAACTTCTGAGCGTAAGCGCAAGGCAGCAGCCGCTGTTAAGCGTCACGCCAAGAAAGTTCAGCGCGAACAGCGCCGCGCCGTTCGTCTGTACTAATACACAGACGTTCGTAGCAAGCTTCTTGCCTAAGCCCGGCCCTCAGCCGGGCTAATGGCATTTGCGTAAAACGCTTGATGCTTCACCGTCGACGCCGCCGATGCGACCGAGACAAATCTGCTTCACCGCGTCAGGCCTGGCTCTTTTGCCAGCGGTGCACGTCTTTTCTGACGAGCCTTTCAAGGCTACTGACGAGCACACCCACTGATTCCTCTTACGACGATCAGCCCAAGGCACCTGCATGCGTGCCCGCTTTATTGAGCTATCCGAGGCCGACAACCGGCCGTCAGCGGATTCAGCGCAACACTTTCAAATAGTCGAAGACTGATAGGTACTAACGTCAGTGGATTTTCGGCAGATACACTTCCCGACAGCGATCACGCAGACGACACCGGTCGAGCCGCACTTTTTGTGCGTTTCCAACAATGGCCCGCGTCCGACAGCCTGGCGCAACGGATTTATTGCAGCGCAGACGACGAGAATGCCATGGCCGGGCTGATTCCCCAGAGCTTCATTGACGACCTGCTGAACCGCACCGACATCGTCGACGTGGTCAGCTCGCGCGTGCAATTGAAGAAGGCCGGCAAGAACTACACCGCCTGCTGCCCGTTCCATAAAGAGAAAACCCCGTCATTCAGCGTCAGCCCCGACAAGCAGTTCTATTACTGCTTCGGCTGCGGCGCTGGCGGCAACGCCCTCGGCTTTCTCATGGATCACGACAACCTGGATTTCCCCCAGGCCGTCGAAGATCTGGCCAAAGCCGCCGGCATGGAAATCCCCCGCGAAGAAAGCGGCCGCGAGCGCAAGCCGCGCCAGCCGACCGATTCGCCGCTGTACCCGCTGCTCACCGCCGCCGCTGACTTCTATCGGCAAGCGCTCAAGAGTCATCCATCGCGCAAGGCTGCAGTGGATTACCTAAAGGGTCGCGGCCTGACCGGCGAGATCGCCCGGGATTTCGGCCTCGGTTTTGCGCCTCCGGGCTGGGACAATCTGCTCAAGCATCTGAGCAGCGACACCCTGCAACAGAAGGCCATGATCGAAGCCGGCCTGCTGATCGAGAACGCCGAAACCGGCAAACGCTATGATCGCTTCCGCGATCGCGTGATGTTCCCGATCCGCGACACCCGGGGACGGATCATTGCCTTCGGCGGTCGCGTACTGGGCGACGACAAGCCCAAGTACCTGAACTCACCGGAAACCCCGGTATTCCATAAAGGCCAGGAACTCTACGGCCTCTATGAAGCGCGCAAGAACAATCGCAACCTCGATGAAATCATCGTCGTCGAAGGCTATATGGACGTCATCGCCCTCGCCCAGCAAGGCTTGCGCAATGCCGTCGCCACGCTGGGTACCGCGACCAGTGAAGAACATTTGAAGCGCCTGTTCCGCGTCGTTCCGAACGTATTGTTCTGCTTCGACGGCGACCAGGCCGGGCGCAACGCCGCGTGGCGCGCACTGGAGGCGACCCTGCCGTGCCTGCAGGACGGTCGCCGCGCACGATTCCTGTTTCTGCCCGAAGGCGAAGACCCGGATACCCTGGTGCGCGCCGAAGGCACCGACGCTTTCAAGGCGCGCATCAATCAGCACGCGCAGCCGCTGGCCGATTATTTTTTCCAGCAACTGACCGAAGAAGCCGATCCGCGCTCCCTCGAGGGCAAGGCGCACATGGCCACCCTCGCTGCGCCGCTGATCGACAAGGTGCCGGGCGCAAACCTGCGCATTCTCATGCGTCAGCGCCTGACCGAGATCACCGGCCTGAGCAGCGAGACCGTCAGCCAATTGGTCCAGAGTGCACCGCAGGAAGCACCGCCCGCCTATGATCCGGGCATCGATTACGACGCCATGCCGGATTACAGCGACTACCATCAGCCGCAGGCACAAGACATGTATGTGCCGCAGCAGGAATGGACGCCGAAGAAACCCGGCGCCGGCGGCAAGAAGTGGGACAAGAAACCGTGGGACAAGAATGGCAAGCGTGGCGGCGACCGTGAACCGCAGCGCCCGCGCACGCCGATTGGCGTTGAATCGCCAACCCTGACGGCCCTTAGAACATTGCTCCATCATCCGCAACTGGCCAAGCGCGTGGAAGACGCCGGGCACATTGCCGATGAAAATCAGACCAACGCCCAGCTGCTTGTGGCGCTGCTCGAAGCCGTACAGAAGAATCCCAAGCTAAACTCATTTCAGTTGATCGCGCGATGGCACGGCACTGAACAGGGTCGCTTGCTCAAGGCACTGGCAGAAAAGGAATGGCTGATTGACGGAGATAACCTTGAACAACAGTTTTTCGACACCATTACTAGCTTGTCAGCCCGCCAACGCGAGCGAAATCTCGAACAGTTACTCAGGAAAGCGCGGCAAAGCGAACTGAGCGTCGAAGAGAAAAATCAACTGCGCGACCTTTTAAGTCGCAATGTTTCCGCATCAAACCCGACCTCAACTGGCGCGTGAGGTCATAGCTCAGGTATAATCCTCGGCTTGTTTTTTGCCCGCCAAGACCTTCAGTGGATAGGGTGTTATGTCCGGAAAAGCGCAACAGCAGTCTCGTATTATTGAGTTGATCAAACTGGGTCGTGAGCAGAAGTATCTGACTTACGCCGAGGTCAACGACCACCTGCCCGAGGATATTTCAGATCCGGAGCAGGTGGAAGACATCATCCGCATGATTAACGACATGGGGATCCCCGTACACGAGAGTGCTCCGGATGCGGACGCCCTTATGTTGGCCGACGCCGATACCGACGAGGCCGCTGCGGAAGAAGCAGCCGCTGCGTTGGCGGCGGTGGAGACCGATATTGGTCGCACCACTGACCCGGTGCGCATGTACATGCGTGAAATGGGTACGGTCGAGCTTCTGACCCGTGAAGGCGAAATCGAAATCGCCAAGCGGATCGAAGAAGGCATTCGTGAAGTGATGAGCGCAATCGCGCATTTCCCTGGCACGGTTGACCACATTCTCTCCGAGTACACCCGCGTCACCACCGAAGGTGGTCGCCTGTCCGACGTCCTGAGCGGTTATATCGACCCGGACGATGGCATCGCGCCGCCTGCGGCAGAAGTGCCGCCGCCGGTCGATCCGAAAGCCGTCAAGGCCGACGACGACACCGACGACGATGAAGCCGACTCTTCCGATGACGAAGAAGAAGCCGAAAGCGGTCCGGATCCGGTCATTGCTGCGCAGCGCTTCGGCGCCGTGGCCGACCAGATGGAAATCACCCGCAAGGCCCTGAAAAAGCACGGTCGTCACAACAAGGCAGCGGTTGCCGAGTTGCTGGCCCTGGCCGAGCTGTTCATGCCGATCAAACTGGTGCCGAAGCAATTCGAAGCCCTGGTCGAGCGTGTACGCAGTGCCCTGGATCGTCTGCGTCAGCAAGAGCGCGCGATCATGCAGCTGTGCGTACGTGATGCACGTATGCCGCGCGCCGATTTCCTGCGTCAGTTCCCGGGCAACGAAGTCGACGAAAGCTGGTCCGACGCCCTGGCCAAAGGCAAGAGCAAGTACGCCGAAGCCATCGGTCGCGTGCAGCCGGACATCATCCGTTGCCAGCAGAAACTGATCGCGCTGGAAACCGAGACCGGTCTGACCATCGCCGAAATCAAGGACATCAACCGTCGCATGTCGATCGGTGAGGCCAAGGCCCGCCGCGCGAAGAAAGAGATGGTTGAAGCCAACCTCCGTCTGGTGATCTCGATCGCCAAGAAGTACACCAACCGCGGTCTGCAATTCCTCGATCTGATCCAGGAAGGCAACATCGGTCTGATGAAAGCGGTGGACAAGTTCGAATACCGTCGCGGTTACAAGTTCTCGACTTATGCCACCTGGTGGATCCGTCAGGCGATCACTCGCTCGATCGCCGACCAGGCCCGCACCATTCGTATCCCGGTGCACATGATCGAGACGATCAACAAGCTCAACCGTATTTCCCGGCAGATGCTGCAGGAAATGGGTCGCGAACCGACCCCGGAAGAGCTGGGCGAACGCATGGAAATGCCTGAGGACAAGATCCGCAAGGTACTGAAGATCGCCAAAGAGCCGATCTCCATGGAAACCCCGATCGGTGATGACGAAGACTCCCATCTGGGCGACTTCATCGAAGACTCGACCATGCAGTCGCCAATCGATGTCGCCACGGTGGAAAGTCTGAAGGAAGCGACTCGCGAAGTACTGTCCGGCCTCACTGCCCGTGAAGCCAAGGTATTGCGCATGCGCTTCGGTATCGACATGAACACCGACCATACGCTCGAAGAAGTGGGCAAACAGTTTGACGTAACGCGTGAGCGGATCCGTCAGATCGAAGCCAAGGCGCTGCGCAAGCTGCGCCACCCGACGCGAAGCGAGCATCTGCGCTCCTTCCTCGACGAGTGATACCAGAACCCCCGGCCCAGGCCGGGGGTTTTGTTTCATGGCAGATTAAATTCCCCGCTCCACCCTCCCTAAGCCCCTGAGCCCCCGCGAACAAGGGCAAAAAGGGCAAAGTTTTGAAGGAAACCGGCCCGAGCCACCCCTCCAAGGGGGTGGCCACCGCCTCGACAGCAACAGGCATGTGGGAGTTGCCTAT
>NZ_LHPA01000010.1:0-48657 GCF_001297215.1 Pseudomonas sp. RIT-PI-o
TGGTGGTCCCCGCAAGATCCAGCCCCCCCCCTCACCCCAGCCCTCTCCCCCCAAGGGGGGCGAGGGGGAACGGGAGCAGATCTTCATGCTTTTCATGACCTGAGTTCGGCTCGACATTTCAGGTCGGCGAAGCTCGCAAGAACAACTCGGTCAGTCCCCTCTCCCTCCGGGAGAGGGTTAGGGTGAGGGGCTTTTGATTTCAGCGCCCCAGATGTGCCACTAGAAAATCGATAAACACCCGCGATTTCTGCGGCAGATGCGGCATATCAGGAAACACCAGGCTGATCGGCTGTGACGGCAGCGAGTATTCCGGCAACACGCGCAGCAGATGCCCGCAGGCCATATCGTCTTCAACCATCCACACAGGCAACACCGATACCCCTAGCGACGACAAGGTCATCGAACGAATCGCCGTCGAGGAATTTGACTGGAATTGACGCGTGCCATTGACCTCGACCCCCTCCCCCACACCATCGCGTAAAACCCACTGCGTCGGCGCCAGCAAATTGCTGTTGGCGATCCACGGTGCGGCATTGAGATCCTGAGGCGTTTTTACCGGATGGCGGGCCAGAAACCCTTCAGTCGCCACCAGCACAATTTCATACTCCGCCAGTTTCCGGCTCTTGAATGCCGAGTCTGCCAGGTTGCCCAGGCGAACCACCAGATCCAGCCGTTCGGCGAGCAGATCGTTGAGCGAAGAGTTGAAGTCGTAGCACAGGCGGATGTCCGGATAGCGCTCGGCGAATAACGGAATCAGCGGCAGGATGAATCGCTCGCCGTATTCACTGGTGGAACTGATCCGCAACGTGCCCGAAACGCGGTTTGTGCCGTGCATCACCCTGTCGAAGGCAGTGTCGATATCGGCAACGATGGTTTTGAATTCGTTGTAAAAGCTTTGCCCGGCCTCGGTCAGAGACACAGCACGACTGTTGCGCATCAACAGCGTTGTAGACAACGCCGCCTCCAGCGCCTTGATGTGCAGGCTGACCATGGCCCGGCTGAGGTTGAGATGGCTGGCAGCCTTGGTGAACGAACCCAGTTCGGCGATCGCCAGAAACGTCTGTACCCGGTTCAAGTGCGTATGCAGGGCGCCCTGCGTCACGGTTCAATCCCTTCAAACATTGTGTTCAGCCCCAGTGCATCGACGGCCGGAGTCTATCGCCCCTATGCTTGACGACAAAGGGGAAAACACCATGAGTTACCGCTATAAAGTCGCGTGGGTTTTCCTGCTCGGCTTCTTTATCGACTGCATCAACATCTTCATGTCGGCGGTGGCGCTGCCCAGTCTGTCGGCAACACTGCACGTCAACAGCTCAGCGGTGGCATGGGTTGGCAATGCTTACATTCTCGGCCTGACGCTGATCGTTCCGGTGAGCACCTGGCTGGCCGCACGCTGGGGCAGCCGCGAAATCCTGACGGCCTCGATGTTGCTGTTTGCAGCAGCGGTATGGCTGTGCGGCCAGGCCGACAGCTTCGAGGAACTGGTGATCTGGCGCTTCATCCAGGGCATCGGCGGCGGCCTGCTGATTCCGGTCGGGCAAGCGCTGGCGTTCAATCTTTTCCAGGGTGAGCAACGGGCGAGAATATCCACGCTGGTGATGGCCGTCGCACTGCTCGCACCAGCGATTTCGCCCACCGTGGGCGGCGTCATTGTCGACATCAGTTCCTGGCGCTGGGTGTTCTACAGCAACATTCCGTTTTCGCTGCTTGCCGCCGGGTTGTCCTGGTTGTGGATCAGGGAAAGCCGCCCCGCCAGACTTCAACGCCCGGATATCAAAGGCCTGTTGCTGGTCAGCGCGGCGCTCGCCAGTCTGCTGATGGGGATGTCGCTGTACGGCGGCGACTATCCGCCATGGGCAGCGCTGGGTTTTGTCATGGCGGGGCTGATATTCATCGCGCTGTATCTGCTGCACTACCGCCGCTGCAACAACCCGATCATCGACTTGAGCCTGCTCAGAAGCAGAAAACTCAGCACGTCGATTTTCATCTATTACGCGATTCCGGGCGTGTTCACCGGGGTCAACCTGATGAGCATTTTCTACCTGCAGAGCACCCTGCACTTCAGCGCCCGGCTGACGGGAATGTTCATGCTCCTCTACGCCATCGGTGCGTTCATTGCGATGACGATTGGCGGCCGGGTCTACAACCGGGTTGGCGCCAGGCGCCTGTTTACCCTCGGCATGCTGTTGCACAGTGCCGGCATTGCCACGCTGGTGCTGGTCAGTGCGCCAGGTGATCTGTGGATCATCGTGATCGCTTACAGCCTGATGGGCATCGGTGGCGGCATAGGTGCCAATACCGCGCAGACCACCTCCATGATGGACTTCGCCGACGGCGATATGCACAAGGCCAGTGTCATCTGGAACATCAATCGCCAGATGTCTTTCAGCCTCGGCGCCGCACTGTTTCTGATGATCTTCAACGTGCTGCTCCAGCGGCTCGACACCACGCCGGCCTATCACCTGACGTTCGCGATTGCAGCGCTGATCGGGCTTTTCCCGCTGCTGCAGATGCATCAACTCTCCCCTGCAAAGGAACGCCCATGACAAACGATCCCATCGAACAGGCCGAACACAGTATTCACCACGTCCACGAGCTGATCCTTCGGGTGTTCACCGATGCCGACGGCATGGGCGCCGCCAGCATCGAGCCGTTGATGCAGGCATTTGCCGAAGATTTCAGCATGCTCGGTATCTCGGCGATTCCGTTGGACCGCTGCGAAGTGGAGCAACTGTTCAGGGGAGCCGTGGGCGCCAGAAAGGGACTCGATATCGAGATCAGTGATTTGCACACGCTATGGCAGCAGGACGACAGGCTGGCCGTGAGCTACGTAGAAACCCATCGTCTGGACGGCGTTGAACACTCGCGGGCGTCGGTGGCGATCCTGAGCGCGCAGCCAGCCGGGGTGAAGTGGCTGTATTTGCATGAAACACCACTGAGCCGGGAAGCCTGAGCCCGCGAGTTACAAGTATTCGGTTTTCCGAACGCGACTCCTCAGTCGGTTCGGTTAACCGGATCAGCGCCCCATCAAATTGCCGCCACAAAAGTTTAATAACGTTATAAAACAAGGCATTAACCAATGGTGCCTGCTCTGGCACGAGTCATGCTCTACACTCTCTCGACGAATGCCTGTTGTGCCAACACTTCAGGAGCCGTCAGGCATTCGAAGCACAAAAAGGGCCGACAAACTGGCTCCATAAAAAAAACAAAGTCGAGGAAAATTTGATGCGCATCGTTCCCCATATCCTGGGCGCAGCCATTGCTGCCGCTCTGATCAGCACGCCAGTTTTCGCCGCCGAGCTCACCGGCACCCTGAAGAAGATCAAAGAGTCCGGTGTCATCACCCTTGGCCACCGTGACGCCTCCATCCCGTTCTCCTACATCGCTGATGCGTCCGGCAAGCCGGTCGGCTACTCGCACGATATCCAGCTGGCCATCGTCGAAGCGATCAAGAAAGACCTCGACCTGCCGAACCTGCAAGTCAAATACAACCTCGTCACCTCGCAGACCCGTATCCCGCTGGTGCAGAACGGCACCGTGGACGTCGAGTGCGGTTCGACCACCAACAACGTCGAGCGTCAGCAGCAGGTCGACTTCTCCGTCGGCATCTTCGAAATCGGTACCCGTCTTCTGTCCAAGAAAGACTCCAAGTACAAGGATTTCGACGATCTGAAAGGCAAGAACGTCGTGACCACCGCCGGCACCACCTCCGAGCGCATCCTCAAGGCGATGAACGCCGACAAGCAGATGGGCATGAACGTCATCTCCGCCAAAGACCACGGCGAATCCTTCCAGATGCTGGAATCGGGCCGTGCCGTTGCGTTCATGATGGACGACGCCCTGCTCGCCGGCGAAGCGGCCAAGGCCAAGAAAGCCACCGATTGGGAAGTGACCGGCACGCCACAGTCGTACGAAATCTACGGCTGCATGGTGCGCAAGGGTGATGCGCCGTTCAAAAAGGCTGTGGATGACGCGATCGTCGCCACCTACAAATCGGGCGAGATCAACAAGATCTACGACAAGTGGTTCATGGCGCCAATCCCGCCAAAAGGTCTGAACCTGAACTTCCCGATGAGCGACGAGCTCAAGGCGCTGATCGCCACTCCGACCGACAAAGCGGCTGACGACAAAAAGTCCTGATTTTCTGACTAACCTTATCCCCTGAGGAGGCGCCTGCCTTTTCAGGGGATGGTCACTCCCTGCTGGCATTTTTCTGGAAACACTCGAACCGGTGGCTGTCGAGCCGATCGCGTGTGCCCGGTCTTTGAAAAAAGACTGGGGAGGGAACGGAGTTCCCCAGGCGGGCACTTGTACATCGATCGAATCGAGGGGAGACCCTAATGAATTACAACTGGGACTGGGGCGTGTTCTTCAAGTCCACCGGCGTGGGCAGCGAGACCTATCTCGACTGGTTCATCTCCGGTCTGGGCTGGACCATCGCCATCGCCGTCGTGGCGTGGATCATCGCCCTGCTGCTCGGCTCGCTGCTGGGCATCATGCGCACCGTGCCGAACCGCATCGTATCCGGCATTGCGACCTGCTACGTCGAGCTGTTCCGTAACGTGCCGCTGCTGGTGCAGCTGTTCATCTGGTACTTCCTGGTACCCGATCTGCTGCCGGCGGATCTGCAGGAGTGGTACAAGCAGGACCTCAACCCGACCACTTCGGCCTACCTGAGCGTGGTCGTCTGCCTGGGTCTGTTCACCGCCGCCCGTGTCTGCGAGCAAGTGCGCACCGGTATCCAGGCGTTGCCTCGTGGCCAGGAATCCGCCGCCCGCGCGATGGGTTTCAAACTGCCGCAGATCTACTGGAACGTGCTGCTGCCCCAGGCCTACCGGATCATCATTCCGCCGCTCACCTCGGAATTCCTCAACGTGTTCAAGAACTCCTCCGTGGCGTCCCTGATCGGTTTGATGGAATTGCTGGCGCAGACCAAACAGACCGCCGAGTTCTCGGCCAACCTGTTCGAAGCGTTCACTTTGGCGACGCTGATCTATTTCACCCTCAACATGAGCCTGATGCTGCTGATGCGCCTGGTCGAGAAGAAAGTCGCGGTGCCCGGCCTGATCTCCGTGGGGGGTAAATAATGGAATTCGATTTCAGTGGCATCGTCCCGGCCATTCCCGGTTTGTGGAACGGTATGGTGATGACCCTCAAGCTGATGGCCATGGGCGTGATCGGCGGGATGATTCTCGGCACGATCCTCGCGCTGTGCCGTCTGTCGCACAACAAGTTGCTGTCGAGCATCGCTGGCGCCTACGTCAACTATTTCCGCTCGATTCCGCTGCTGCTGGTGATCACCTGGTTCTACCTGGCGGTGCCGTTCGTGCTGCGCTGGATCACTGGCGAAGACACGCCGATCGGTGCGTTCACCTCCTGCGTCGTGGCATTCATGATGTTCGAAGCGGCGTACTTCTGCGAAATCGTCCGTGCCGGTGTGCAGTCGATTTCCAAGGGCCAGATGGGTGCTGCACAAGCACTGGGCATGAACTACGGACAGATGATGCGCCTGATCATCCTGCCGCAGGCGTTCCGCAAGATGACCCCGCTGTTGCTGCAGCAGAGCATCATCCTGTTCCAGGACACCTCGCTGGTCTACACCGTGGGCCTGGTGGATTTCCTCAACGCCTCGCGCGCCAGCGGCGACATCATCGGCCGCTCCAATGAGTTCCTGATTTTCGCCGGTCTCGTGTACTTCATCATCAGCTTCGCCGCCTCGCGGCTGGTCAAGCGTCTGCAGAAAAGGTTCGCCGTATGATCTCTATCAAAAACATCAACAAGTGGTATGGGGACTTCCAGGTGCTGACTGATTGCAGCACCGAGGTCAAGAAAGGCGAAGTGATCGTGGTCTGCGGCCCGTCGGGTTCCGGCAAATCGACGCTGATCAAGTGCGTTAACGCCCTGGAGCCGTTCCAGAAAGGTGACGTGGTGGTTGACGGCACGTCGATTGCCGACCCAAAGACCAACCTGCCGAAACTGCGTTCGCGGGTCGGCATGGTGTTCCAGCATTTCGAACTGTTCCCGCACCTGACCATCACCGAAAACCTGACCATCGCGCAGATCAAGGTGCTTGGCCGCAGCAAGGAAGAGGCGACCAAAAAAGGCCTGCAACTGCTTGAGCGCGTCGGCCTGTCGGCGCACGCCCACAAGCATCCGGGGCAACTGTCCGGTGGTCAGCAACAGCGTGTGGCGATTGCCCGTGCGCTGGCGATGGACCCGATCGTCATGCTATTCGACGAACCGACCTCGGCGCTCGACCCGGAAATGGTCAACGAAGTGCTCGACGTGATGGTGCAACTGGCCCACGAAGGCATGACCATGATGTGCGTGACCCACGAAATGGGCTTCGCCCGTAAAGTCGCCGATCGGGTGATCTTCATGGACCAGGGCAAGATCATCGAAGACTGCCCGAAAGAGGAATTCTTCGGCGACATCAGTGCCCGTTCCGAACGCGCGCAGCACTTCCTCGAGAAAATCCTGCAGCACTAACAGCACCACCGATCTGCCCTTTGTGGCGAGGGAGCTTGCTCCCGCTGGGTCGCGCTGCGGCCGCAAAACCTGCAAATTGCGTTGTATCCGACACAACGCATTCGCAGCGTTTACGACTGCTTCGCAGCCGAGCGGGAGCAAGCTCCCTCGCCACAGGTTCCAGGCTCGACCAAACCAGTGCGTCGTCCGCGGCAGCGCTGGTTGACCCAAGGCATCTGTGATGAAATGCGACCCCACTCTTTATCGCGCTGCAGAGCCATCACTTGCCGTGAAGCCCCGTCTGATCCGTCATCTGTTCCTGCCGCCGCTGATCATCGCCCTGATGGTCGGACTGGGGTTCATCGGCTTCTGGACCAGTGAACACTTCGGCATCCGCAGCCTCGGCGAGAACGGCCAGCGCCAGCTGGAACTGCATGCCCGTGCGGTCGAAAGTGAAATCAGCAAATACACCTACCTGCCCAGCCTGCTGGAACTCGAAACCAGCGTCCCGCAGTTGCTGGCCGACCCGACCCCGGAGCACCGGCAGACGGTCAATGATTACCTCGAAGGCCTGAACCGCCGTAGCCGTAGCCGCGCCATCTACGTGATGGACACCACCGGCCGGGTCATGGCCACCAGCAACTGGCGCGATGTCGACAGTTACCTGGGCGAAGACCTGTCCTTTCGCGCCTATTTCAAGGACGCCGTGCGCGGCCAGCCCGGGCGTTTCTACGGCATTGGCAGCACCAATGGCGAGCCCGGCTATTACCTGGCTCACGGCCTCGAAGAGCACGGCAAGATCATCGGCGTAGCGGTGGTCAAAGTGCGTCTGGAAGCCATGGAAGAACGCTGGCAACGGGCGCGTCTGGAAGCGTTCGTCAGCGACGAGAACGGCATCATCATTCTCTCCAGTGACCCGGCCAGGCGGCTGAAATCGGTGATCCCGCTGAGCGACGAGGTCAAGGAAAAACTCGCCCGCAGCCTGCAGTACTACTGGTTCCCGCTCAACGAACTGCAACCGTTGGCCCGCGAGACGCTGGCCGAAGGCGTGGAGAAACTGACCTTCCCGGCCAACAGCGAATTGCAGCCCGACGAGGACGACATCAGCTATCTGGCGCAAACCCGACTGCTGAGCGATACGCCGTGGAACTTCACCCTGCTCACGCCGTTGCAGGACCTGCGCCGCGAAGCGATCAATCAAGGGATTCTGGTGGCGGTGGCGTTTGCCCTGTTCGCCTTCCTGTTGACCGCCTGGAACGAGCGGCGCAAAGCCCCCGCCCCCCGCCTCGCCGCCCGCGAAGCCCTGCAGGAAGCCAACAGCCAACTGGAGCGGCGGATTACCGAACGCACCGCCGACTTGCGCGCCAGCAACGAACGGCTGAAGAGTCAGATCCGCGAGCGTCGCCAGGCCGAAGAGACCTTGCGCCGCGCCCAGGATGAACTGGTGCAGGCCGGCAAACTCGCCGCCATCGGGCAGATGTCGACCAGCATCGCCCATGAATTGAACCAGCCGCTGGCAGCCATGCGCACGCTGTCGGGCAACACCGTGCGCTTTCTCGAGCGCGGCCAGCTCGACGTCGCCAGCACCAATCTCAAGACCATCAATGATTTGATCGACCGCATGGGCCGGATCACCGCCAGCCTGCGCTCGTTTGCCCGGCGTGGAGACAACAAGGGCCAGGCCAGTCTCGGCAAAGCCGTGGATGCCGCGTTGCAAGTGCTGGGCGCGCGCGTGGAAAACACCGCGCTGCAGATTCACCGGCAGTTTGCCGAGGTGCAGTTGCTGATCGATCAGACCCGCCTCGAACAGATCCTCGTCAACCTGATCGGCAACGCCCTCGACGCCATGCACGCGCAACCGCAGCCGCAATTGTGGCTGGAGGGTGAAGAGTTCAACGGCAAGTATCGCCTGCGGGTGCGCGACAACGGCCATGGCATCGACGCCGAAGCGCGCAAGCATCTGTTCGAACCGTTCTTCACCACCAAACCCGGCGAGCAAGGCCTGGGACTGGGCCTGACCCTGTCCGCCAGCCTCGCCGCTGCCACCGGCGGGCATCTGGGTGTCGAACACCCGGCCGGCGGTGGCACCACCTTCGTCCTCAGTTTACCGTTGGTAAGCCCTCTTTCTGCCGAGCCAATATGAACCCCGAACTCAGTGTGCTGATTGTCGAAGACGACCCCCATGTGCTGCTCGGCTGCCAACAGGCGCTGACCCTCGAAGACATCCCGTGCATCGGCGTGGGCAGTGCCGAAGAAGCGCTGGCGCAGGTCGGCGACAACTTTGCCGGCATCGTTATCAGCGACATCCGCCTGCCGGGCATCGATGGCCTGGAACTGCTCACCCGTCTCAAGCAACGTGACCGCAGCCTGCCGGTGGTGCTGATCACCGGCCACGGCGACATCTCCATGGCCGTCGGCGCCATGCAGAAAGGCGCCTATGATTTCATGGAAAAACCGTTCTCCCCGGAGCGTCTGGTGGACGTCGCGCGGCGGGCGCTGGAGCAACGCAGCCTCGCCCGTGAAGTGTCATCGCTGCGTCGGCAACTGGCTGAACGCGATTCACTGGAAGGGCGGATTATCGGTCGCTCGCCGGCAATGCAGAACCTGCGCGAACTGATCGCCAACGTGGCCGACACCTCGGCCAACGTCTTGATCGAAGGCGAGACCGGCACCGGCAAGGAACTGGTCGCCCGCTGCCTGCACGATTTCAGTCGGCGCCACAGCAAACAGTTCGTCGCGCTGAACTGCGGCGGTCTGCCGGAAAACCTTTTTGAAAGCGAGATCTTCGGCCACGAAGCCAACGCCTTCACCGGCGCCGGCAAACGCCGCATCGGCAAGATCGAACACGCCGACGGCGGCACGCTGTTCCTCGATGAAGTGGAAAGCATGCCGCTGCCGTTGCAGATCAAACTGCTGCGCGTATTGCAGGAACGCACCCTCGAACGCCTCGGTTCGAACCAGAGCGTGGCGGTGGATTGCCGAGTGATTGCGGCGACCAAATCCGACCTTGATGAGTCGAGCAAGGCCGGCGAATTTCGCAGCGACTTGTACTACCGCCTCAACGTCGTGACCCTGGAATTGCCGCCGTTGCGCGAACGCCGCGAAGACATCCTGCAACTGTTCGAACACTTCACCCAGCAGTCGGCGCTGCGCTTTGATCGCGCGCTGCCGGAGCTGGACAACCAGACCCTGTCGAACCTGATGAGCCACGACTGGCCGGGTAACGTGCGCGAATTGCGCAACGTCGCCGAACGTTTCGCCCTCGGCCTGCCGGCCTTCAAGAAATCCGGGGCCAGCGCCGGCCAGGGCCTGGCGTTTGCCGAAGCGGTGGAAGCCTTCGAGCGCAACTTGTTGGTCGACGCCTTGCAACGCAGCGGCGGCAATCTGACCCAGGCCAGCCAGGAACTGGGCATGGCCAAGACCACGCTGTTCGACAAAGTCAAAAAGTACGGGTTGAGCCACTGATGGATCTGATTCTGAAAGCAGCGATCGGCGCCGCAGTGGTGCTGATCCTCGCGGCACTGTCGAAGACCAGAAACTACTACATCGCCGGCCTGGTACCGCTGTTTCCGACCTTTGCCCTGATTGCGCATTACATCGTCGGCAAGGGCCGCTCGGTCGACGACCTGAAGACCACGATCGTGTTTGGCATGTGGTCGATCATTCCGTACTTCATCTATCTGGCGACGTTGTACGTGATGGTCGACCGGATGCGGCTTGAAGCATCGCTGGCCGTGGCGGCGGTGGCGTGGTTGATGGCGGCGACGGTGCTGGTGACGGTCTGGGTGCGGCTGCACAGTTAAGATCAAAGGCTGCCCTCACCCCAGCCCTCTCCCGGAGGGAGAGGGAGCCGACCGCAGGGTGCTTCAAATTACATCGACCTGAGAAACCGAGTCGATTACGGATGCGTAACTTGAACGCGTTTTCATAATCGACCCGCTCATTCAGGTCGGCGGATAGCGCAAGACACCTCCGTAAGTCCCCTCTCCCTCCAGGAGAGGGTCAGGGTGAGGGGCTCTTGATCTTCAGCAGCTAAAGCAGATTCCCCTTCGCCACCGGCTCAACCTGCGCCCAATGCGAAGTGTCCTCACGATGCGCCTGCAGATACGGCAGCACCGCCGCCAGCAACGGCTCCTTGAACGCCTCCTGAAACCGATGCGCCAATCCCGGAATCAGCCTCAGTTGACTGCCCTGAATGTGCGCCGCCAGATGCACCCCGTGCATCACCGGCAGCAGCGGATCCGCTGTGCCATGCACCACCAGGGTCGGCACGCGCAACTGATTGAGCAAGGCGACACGGCTAGGCTCGGCAAGGATCGCCATGATCTGCCGCTTCACGCCCTCGGGGTTGAACGCACGATCATAGGACGCCGCCGCCTGCTGCAACAGCGCCTGCCGATCATCGCTGACTGCCGGACTGCCCAACGCGGCCAGCAAATCCGCCTGCTGTTCCAGCGCCACTTGACGATTGGGCGCACCGCGCCGCGAGAGCAATTGCACCAGCGCCGCACTCGGAGCAGGCAGGCCTTCGGCACCGGAAGTGGTCATGATCAGCGTCAGGCTTTCCACCCGCTGCGGCGCCATCGCCGCCATGTGCTGGGCAATCATCCCGCCCATGCTCGCGCCGAGTACGTGGAATTGCTCGACCTGCAGCGCGGTCATCAAACCCAGCGCATCGTCGGCCATGTCGGTCAGGCTGTACGGCGCCGAAATCGGCAAGCCGAGCTTGTAGCGCAGCACTTCGAACGTCAGGTTGGCCTGCGCCGGTGCCTGACGCCAGGTCGACAGGCCGGCGTCGCGGTTGTCATAACGAATCACCCTAAAACCCTGCTGACACAGGGCGACTACCACCTCATCCGGCCAATGGATCAACTGCCCACCCAGACCCATGACCAGCAGCAATGCCGGATCCGAAGCACGACCGATGCTTTGATAGGCAAGGCTGACTTGCGGCAGATCAACGTGCTCGGTCGGCACGTTCACATCACAGCGCCCTGCTGCAAACGAGCCGGCCCCGAACAAAAGCGCGGCCAACGCGGCCGCGACTGAAAAAAATCTCTTCAACATGAAAAAACACCAAAACGCAGCACCCCAGTAGAGCGCGAGTCTGATGAAGTTCGTGCGAGCGCGCTGCCACACTTCCATGACAGTTTGATGAAGAGTGCCGAGCGGTCATCCAGCCGCGGCAGACAATATCCCTGTACCGCCATGCTCCTGAGCAAACGCTTTTGAATGACCCGCACAGGAGCGGATGCCCCGCTCCCCCTTGCGAGTCATCCACCATGCTCGAACCCCTCACACTCGATTTGCCGCCGTCTGCGCCTGAGTCGTTCGCGACGTCCCTGGCGCTGCCTGAAACCATCGACGAAAGTCTGTTGTTACGGGCCAATCAACGCTGGCGCGACAGCAGCAATGGCTTGCGCGAACTGTTTGCGAAAAGTCCCGCCCTGCGCGACACGATCAACGCGTCGCTGCGACAACAGCTGCAACTGGATGGCGAAAAAACCGGATTCGGCTTCATTGCCACCCAAACGCAGCCGGAGCATTTCGTCAGCCTTACCGACGCCTGCGCTTTTGTCGTTCAACATCCGGCGCCAGATACCTCGCTCGACCAGCGCTGCCACGTTATCGGTCTGCCGCCTGATCACCCGCTGTACGCACTGAACCCGTCGCAACTGCTGGAAAAGCTCAAGCTGCTCGACCCGCAGTCCGCCCACGCCACACGCTGGGTCGGGTTCTGGGATGCCCGTGCGCCTGGCACCCCGGTGTCGCGGCGCACGCGTGCTATCGAACTGTACCGAACGCATTTCGAAGCGTGCGCTGACGCTGCGTACGCCAGTAAAACCATCAGCACCGAACAGCTCGACCTGCTGCAGCACATCGTTGATGCCGGCTCCTACCCGGTGACGTTCAAAGGTCAGCCGGTTCACCTGGAAAAACCGGCTCTGGTGCTGAGCAACCACAGCAAAGTCAAACTCCCGGGGGCTTGGGTGATCAGCCTGGGAGACCGCGCCACGGCCCGGGCTCTGCTCTACCTGCCCTGCCGCCCCGCGTGCATCCAGGCATTCGACAATCGAGCGGATCTGCAAACGTGGCTGGCCGCTCAGGTGCAGATTCCCACCGGCCTGCCGCGCGAGATCCAGCGCTTCGATTACAGCGCCGCGACCGACCCGATGATCACCGGTGCCAGCGATCTGTTCGCCGACCGCCAGCATGCGCAGATCAACGCGTTGCGCAACAGCAACCGGGGCAACCCCGGGTTGCGCGACCACGGTGCGCAAGCGCTGGCGCATGTCGATCTCATCGACCATCAGCGGGGCACAGCGATCATCGTTGCAGCGCCCGCGCCAGCCAAGGCGTCCGTCGCGCCGGATACCCTCGCGAGCGACGCTCCTCCGTTGTTTGGCAGCCTGTCCGCTGGCATTCCGCTGGCCGTCAGGCATGCCGCGCTCAAGCGCGAGCGCGATGCGCTCGAACAGCTGCAGACCGATGACCGCGACGGTTCGCGCTTTGAACAATGCCTGGACGCACTGAAAGCACTGGAAATTGCCGAGCAAGCCTGCGAGAACGCCTGCACCTCATTGCTCGACGACTCCCCCATCTCCGACCCGACATTCACTGCGATTTATCAGGCTCACAAGGATGGCTTGCATGCCGAGGCGAAGCTGCAAGCGATCCTCGGGCAGATCGACAGCGCCGAACACGACCTGCTCAAAGCCGTGCTGGACAACCCTGTGGCCAGCGCACGCGATGCCGAGTGGGTCGCGGCCAGCCTGACCCTGTCACTGAGCGAAACCCGCGACGCAGTCACTACGCAGCAGCGCGAGACGCTCAACGGCGTATTTGTCCTCACGCGGCAAGCTGCGCTGACGGACAGCGGGTCCGAGGCGAGTCTGCTGCTTTACTGCCCGGGCAGCGGCGGTGGCCTGCAGCGCTTTCGCGATCGCCGGGCATTGGCGCTCGAATTGTTCAAGCTTGACGAGCAGGACAGCGAATCGGCCTTGCAGCTCGACGCCATTGCCTCTGATCCGCTGCGTCATTGTCTCAGCGCGCTGATTGCCGATTGCGAAACACGGGCCGCCGGGCTGCGCGACCAGACCGGGCACGCCGATGCACTGGAAATTCTCCGTCAGGAGTGCACGGCCGCCGTGCAAGTCCCGGTCAGCGCCGCCAGAAGCCTGATGTTCGCGCATGTGCAAGAGCAGGAGCGCAGCGGTGTGCTGGCCACTCATCTGCCGGACTGGCTGGTGCGTCTGCAGGAAAACGAGCGGATCGCGCTCAAACAGCACATCAAGGCGTACATCGAGGCGATGCGCAAAAGCCATGCGCTGATGACCCGGGCACTGGAACCGCGCGACGACTTCACCCGCAAACACCTGTACGCACGCCTGCGCAAGGACTTCGCCACCGAGGGCTATTTTTCCGTGCAGGTCGAATTGCCCGATTCCACCCGAACCGAAACGGTGGTGGAAGCCAGCCCCGCCGGCCCGCGGCGTAAAACCGTGATCGTGCCCGGCGCTACGCACAGCGTGATGTCACTCGAAGACCTCGCTCAACTGAATATCGACAACGTTCACTCAGTGCTCAATGACTCGCTGTCGCAGCGCCTGATTTTCATGCGCCTGACCGTCAATGCCGCGCGCCAACGGGATCGCAACCGTCTGCTCAACGGCATCAACCTGAGCTATCTGCGTAAAGTCCTGCCGGAGCTGGACCTGCCCAAGGCCTATGAGCGCAGGATCCACGAGGCCTTCCATGGCGCGCCCGGTGAAGCGCTGTTCGTCAGTCAGCATCGGCGTGAAAGCCTGATCGAACCCTGGCGCCTGCTGCTGAAGATTCAGAGTGATAACGCGCGTGCACAAAAACATCTGAACCGCGATGAAGCCGAGGTGGTGAACATTGCGATCGACGCCAACACCACAGACGCCTGGCTCGCCAAGGGCAAGCGCATCGTGCTGCTGCCGGTCGCGCTTGCAGCCGGCGGCAAGGATACGCCGCGCGAAGGCCCGGTGACCTTGTCCGGCGTGACCTTCATTGAAGAACAGATCAGCGGCATGACTCTGCTGTATCTGCCGGACAGCCCGGATCAGCAATTTTTCCGTCGCTACGACAGTCTCGAGTCAGCGCGCAAAGGGCTGTTCACGTTGTGCGCAAATGACCGCTGGATCGAATACCTGGCGGGTAAGGCCTTGCACGGCGATGTCCGCGCGCATACCCGCCGCATCGGTCAGGCCGTGGAAAAAAACTTCGATGCGATTATCGACGTCGGCACGCGCTGGCCGGCGAGGACTTCTCTGGCCGCGCACCTGCTCGACGCGCACATGGGGCGTTTGCTCGAAGCTCATCGCGGCAGTTCGCGCTCCAATGATGAGCTGTTTTTCGAGCGCTACGCACTCAAGGGGCCACGCGCGTTCAATTACATAAAAATGGCGCTGGGCATGGTGCCCTTCGTCGGCACCGTGGTGGCGCTGTATGACGCCTGGAATGCAGCCAATCAGGCCGTGGCGGCGTTTTTGCGCGGCGAGGTCGCGGATGGCCTGGCCGCCATCGAGGCGATGTTTCTCTCGTTGATCGACGCATTCATGGATCTGCTTCCGGGCGAGGCGGTGGCCTCGACGCTCTCGCGCACCACTCGCGCGCTGACACGTGCGCGCCAGGTGCATACGCTGCTGGGCAACGTTGCGGCTCTGCATGGCAAAACCCAGCGGCAGGCCCGGCACGTGCTGGCCCGCTTCCAGGATTACGACTACGAACAACCGCTGTCGCTGGCCGGAATCGAACCCGCCCGTCATGGCCTCTACCGTGGCATTTACCGACATGCGGACGGGGATTTTATCGAACGGCAGGGGCGCATCTACCAGGTGGAGCTCGACACGGACTCGCGCAACTGGCGCCTGTTCGGCAATTCGCGCAAGTCTTACAAACAACCGATCGCGCTGGATGAAAGCGGCCAGTGGGATACCTGGTACGGCGTCTACGGGATCGCCAGCGCGGGTGGCCTGCGGGGCGGCGGCAACGTCGCCGGACATCTGGCCGATACGCTGGACCCTTACTGGCCACCGGTGATTCGCCAGCGCTTGCCACGCTGGTGGGCAGAGCGCACGTTTCGCCGCCACCAGCAGCTGGAACTGGAGACTGAACGCCTGGCCAATCTCATCGATAGCAAGGTCGAGGCGCACAAGAAGGCGATCCTGGCTTTCCAGCACGCCAGCCCCGCCAACCAGCGCGCCCTGCTGCCGGCCGCCGAAGCGGCATGCCTGGAAGATATCCGCCTGTGCGTTCAACGCTATCAGGCGCTGGAGGAGTTGAAGCCGCTCACCAGTGGCAATAAACAAGGGGCCGTCAACCGCGTGCAAAGCTCCCTCGCCGTTCGCCTGACCTCGCGATATGCCATGCGCGCCGGCCAGGTCTCGGCCGGCACCGTCATGGTGCTGGAGGACGTCCGGCGCTTGAGCGGCATGCTCAGCGCTTTGCCGCCGGGCACACGTTCGCAGCGACTGGCGTTGCGTGCCCGGATTCGGGATCTGCAGATCGACTACGTAAACAAATTCGAGGAGCTGGAAAACCTGCGGCTTCAGCTCAATCAGTGGTACGAGCGCATCACCTTGCGATCCGACAGGGTCGGGCGGATCGACAGTGTGAACCTGATCAATCGTCAGCACAGCGATGCCCGCCTGCTCTTTCACAAAACCTATATGCGCCTGGACCTGGTGAAGAATTACAGCTACGACAATGACGTTTCCTGGATGTACTTTCGCGAGCGCACAGACGAACTCTGGAAGGAGGTCAGAGAGGCCGTGACCACCCAGTACGACCTGCCCAACCTTCAAGCCACTGCACAACATCGCAGCCAGATGCTTGAGCGATGCCTGGATGTCTACACGCGCTTCCGACGGCAAATGACCATCTGGATGACGGACTATCCAGAGCATCTTCATCAGGACGCCATCGAACCGCTGCTCGACGGCCTGGAGCAGATGGCCGGCCGTGCCCGCCGTGGCGTAATCGAACCAGCGGCGCCGAGAACGCCCGGACAGCCTGCCCAGCGCGTCTTTACCACTGCGGACGGCAACCTGCTGTATGGCACGGAACGATTCGACACGCGGTCGCAGCGTCGGACTTATGAACGCCGGCTCAGAGATGGCGAAGTGCAGATCTGGGAGCAAGGCGCCGATGGCCGCTCGCGCCAGGTCGGTCCGGCTCAGGCCCCACCACCTGCGACGCCTTCAGTAAGCCTCGCCGGTCTGGTCAGTGATGCCCGGCAGCGTCTGGACAGAATCCCTGCCTACCGGGCCGTAGTGCAGAGCAATGCCGACCGGGGCATGCAGCCGATCGATTTGCAACACATGATGGACACCCAGGCCGGTGAGCTGAACACCCGTGCCGACCGTATCGCCGCCCGATCCGCGCACCATCCGCTCATCCAGCGCCTGCGTGATCAAGCCGCCGAACTGATCGTTGCCGGGCGCGCCCTGCGCACCGAACGCACTCTGACCATCCAGAAGCCCACCGACGGCATGCTTGACGACCTGATCGGTCAGGGCGCGGTGGAAATCCGCAGAACGCAACCGATCAGATTGCTCGGCAGGCATGCCGGTCACCCGGACTATATGCAGGAGTACGAGATCTGGAACCTGACGAGCCAACCCCCGCAGTTGCTGTGGTACGCGCACTTTCACTACCGCAACGCGACGCCGGTGTTCAACCGCTTCGAAACCGCGCATTTGAAATTGCCGCAGCATCGCTTCCAGACCCATGCCGATGATCCGACGCTGCCCTATTCGAAAATCGGCAGACAGTCGGTTGTGCTCGGGCATTTCGAGCGGATCTGACTAAAGCGCCCGGTCTTGCTCACAGCCTGCCACGCTGTGAGCAAGGTCGAATCGCCCAGCCCCGAAAGCAGCGGAGTCGACAACAGACTGACCATGAGACAAACTCAACCAATCCTCGCTGATCACAAGTTTTGTTCATGGAGCCCCGCCGGTGCTTGAAATCCGTCACTTGAAAACCCTGCATGCCCTGCGTGAAGCCGACAGTCTGGTCGACGCCGCTGACCGCCTGCATCTGACACAGTCAGCCCTGTCGCATCAATTCAAAGAACTGGAAGAACGCATGGGCATGCCATTGTTCGTGCGCAAGACCAAACCGGTGCGTTTCACCAGCGCCGGTCTGCGCCTGCTGCAGCTGGCAGACGCCACCCTGCCGCTGCTGCGCGCCGCCGAGCGCGATATCGGTCGTCTGGCCGGTGGCACTGCCGGACGTCTGCACATGGCTATCGAATGCCATAGCTGCTTCCAGTGGCTGATGCCGACCATCGACCAGTTCCGCGATGCCTGGCCGGAAGTCGAGCTGGACCTGGCTTCAGGTTTCGCTTTTGCACCATTGCCGGCACTCGCCCGAGGCGATCTGGATCTGGTGGTGACGTCCGATCCGCTGGAGCTCGCCGGCATCACTTACGTGCCGCTGTTCACTTACGAGGCCATGCTCGCCGTGGCCAATCAGCACGCGTTGGCGAGCAAGCCGTATATCGTTCCTGAAGACCTGCTGACTGAAACGCTGATCACCTACCCGGTGGAACGCGATCGTCTGGACATCTTCACCCGTTTCCTCGAACCGGCCGACATTGAACCGGCGCAGGTGCGTACTTCCGAGCTGACCGTGATGATGATGCAGTTGGTCGCCAGCGGCCGGGGCGTCTGCGGGATGCCGCACTGGGCGCTGCATGAATACAGCTCACGCGGGTATGTGAAGGGCAAGCGCTTGGGGGAGAAAGGTCTGTTCGCGACGCTGTATGCAGCGATTCGCACCGACATGCTCGATGCGCCGTACATGCGCGATTTCCTGCTGACCGCCAAGGACACCTCGTTCTCGACCCTGGATGGCGTCAGCGCCGTACGTTGAAAACCAAATCAAGAGATCCCCCTGTGGGAGCGAGCCTGCTCGCGAAAGCGGTGGATGATTCAGCGATGATGTCGGCTGGACGGACGCCTTCGCGAGCAGGCTCGCTCCCACAAGGATTGGCGTGGTGGGTCAGACTTCACGCCACATGTGGATCTTGTCGAAATAGTCTTCGCCCACGCGCACCGCCAGTGGTTCAAGCCCGTACTGAATGAAGCCGCAGCGCTGATACAACTGAAAAGCCGCGTCGTTGCCGGCAGTGACAGTGAGCTGGACAAGCTTCAGCGCCGGATGCTGTTGCGCTTCGGCCAAAGCCGCCTGGACCAGCTCAAAGCCCAGGCCCCGCCGACGAAAATCCGCCGAGACATACATGCCGAACAGCGTGGCCTTGTGTCGCGCCTTCTCGCGCGGTTCGAAGGCCAGGCCGACAATCCCGGCCAACGTCCCGGCATCGAATGCCCCCAACACCACATCGAGCTTGCTGGTCAGGCGTGCCTCCCACCAGCTCATCGGCATCACCGCGCGTTCGCGCACGCTGGAGGTGAACGCCTGCGGATGCCGGTCGTAGGCTTCGAGCATCAGCGCGCGGTACGCCAGGGCATGGCTGGCATCCAGCCGTTCGATCCACACTTCAGGCGGTCCGCCGCTGTTCCAGCATCAACCGCACCGCGAGGCCGCCGAGCACCAGGCCCATGAAATAGCGCTGCACCGCCAGCCAGGTCGGGTTGCGCACGAACCACGAGGCGATGCCTGCAGCGAAGAGCGCGATCAATAGGTTGACGCTGAAACTGACGCTGATCTGGGTCAGACCGAGGAGGATGCTTTGGGTGAAAACGGAGCCATGTTCAGGGCTGATGAATTGCGGAAACACCGACAGATAGAAAACCGCGATTTTCGGGTTCAGCGCACTGGTGAGAAAGCCCATGGTGATCAGTTTGCGCGACGAATCCGGCGGCAATTGCCGGGCTTCGAACGGCGAACGTGCGCCGGGTTTCAGCGCTTGCCAAGCCAGCCACAACAGGTACAGCGCGCCGGCCCATTTCAGCACTTCATAGGCCATCGGCACGGCGAGAAACACCGCCGTCAAGCCGGCCGCCGCCGCGAACATATGCACGAAGAAGCCGCCGACCACACCGAGCAGCGACGTCACGCCGGCGCGGCGGCCCTGACAGATCGAACGCGAGATCAGGTAGATCATGTTCGGCCCCGGCGTCAGCACCATCAGCAGAGCGGCAGCGGCAAAGATCAGCAAGTCTGGCAGCGGGATCATGGCAACGTCCTTTGCGGGAATGATCAGGCGAGTGCAGTCAGTGAACGGCGATAAAACGGCAGGATGTGCTCGCGTGTCAATGGCGCCAGTTCGAGCGCCGGATCAGTGGCCGGATCGACCCAGATGACTTCCTCGATTTCCGCCGCCGGGCACACGTCAGTATCGATGGTCAGTTGAAAGATTTCCGCGTGCACGATGAAGCCTGGCTCGTTGGCGGCGGGGGCGGAAAACCGGCTCAGATAGATTGCCTGCGCCGGGTCGATCTGTAGGCCCAGTTCTTCTTCCAGCTCCCGCGCGAGAGCGTGAACCGGCAGCTCATGGGCTTCGATCTTGCCGCCCGGCTGCATGAACGCCGTAGTACCGCGTTTGCGCACCAGCAGGGTCTGGCCGTGAGCGTTGAGCAACAGGGCAGCGGCGATATGAATGGTCGACATGAAGGAATCCCTTGGTGCAAAGGCGCCAAGGATCCCATGCCCGTCAGCGGTAAGCCAAGCGCAAGACTCAGGTCGCTTCCTGGAAGTCCAGTTCCGGTGGCTGACGACGGAAACCGCCGGTGAGCACGGCGAGACAGACCACGCCGATCGCCAGCCAGCTCAGCCCCAGCCAGACCGCCAGATGATCGAGGCTGACCATCAACCAAACCACAGCGGCGTATTCGCATCACCCCCAATGTAGTGCACGCACAGCGCAACGAAGGCGATGAGCACAAGGAATTGCCAGGGCGCGGGCGGTTTCCGGGAACTGGATGTCGGGCGTTTGATGCTCAGCGGTTGCTCCAGCAAAGAAATCGCCCGTAAGCTGGAAATCTTCGTGGAAACCGTGAAAGTCCATAAGAAACACATGTACAGCAAGCTGGGGATCAAATCCCAGTCAGAGCTGTTTTCGATTTTTCTTCAGGCACAAAACGCCTGATCGTTTGGTGAAGTTGCTTTTTGTAGGAGTGAGCCTGCTCGCGATGGCGTCGGGTCAGTCAAATCATTTGTAGCTGATATACCGCTATCGCGAGCAGGCTCACTCCTACAGGGGAATGTGTTTATCCCTGAATCTTCGCTGATTATTCCGAGTCCGAACCCAAGGAAACCGTATGAGCCTGTCACTCCTGAGCCGCTACGCCTTCTTTGCCGTCTGTGTGATTTTCACTCTCGCCAGCCTGCCTTTCCTCGACCATGACTGGCTGTGGCCGATCACCGCTGTCACTGGCGTGCTCAGCCTGCTCGGGATCTTCGACCTGCTGCAGACGCGCCACGCGGTGCGCCGCAACTATCCGATTCTGGGCAATATCCGTTATCTGGTCGAAGGCATCCGCCCGGAGATTCGCCAGTACCTGCTCGAGTCCGACAGCGACGCCCTGCCCTTCTCCCGCGCCCAGCGTTCGCTGGTGTACTCGCGAGCGAAAAACGAGACCGCCGACAAACCGTTCGGTACCTTGATCGACGTCTATCAGTCCGGCTTCGAATTCATCGGCCATTCGATGCGTCCGGCGCCGTTGAGCGATCCGAACGGTTTCCGCGTCACTGTCGGCGGCCCGCAATGCACGCAGCCGTACTCGGCGTCGATCTTCAATATTTCAGCGATGAGCTTCGGCTCGCTCAGTGCCAACGCCATCCGCGCGCTGAACCAGGGTGCGAAACTCGGCAACTTCGCCCACGACACCGGTGAAGGCAGCATCAGCCCGTATCACCGCGAGCACGGCGGCGACCTGACGTGGGAACTGGGCAGCGGCTACTTCGGCTGCCGCACCAGCGACGGCCGTTTCGACCCGGAGCGCTTCGCCGTGCAGGCACAGAACCCGCAGGTGCGCATGATCGAAATCAAGATGAGCCAAGGTGCCAAACCCGGCCACGGCGGCATCCTGCCCAAACACAAGGTCACCCGGGAAATCGCCGAAACCCGCGGCATCCTGATGGGCGAAGACTGCGTTTCGCCCTCGCGCCACAGTGCGTTTTCCACACCGATTGAAATGATGCTGTTCATCCAGCAGCTGCGTGAACTGTCCGGCGGCAAACCGGTGGGCTTCAAGTTCTGTCTCGGCCATCCGTGGGAATTCATGGGCATTGCCAAAGCCATGCTGGAAACCGGCATCCTTCCCGATTTCATCGTCGTCGATGGCAAGGAAGGCGGCACTGGCGCAGCCCCTGTCGAGTTCACCGACCACATCGGCGTGCCGATGCGCGAAGGTCTGCTGTTCGTGCACAACACGCTGGTCGGCCTGAACCTGCGCGACAAGATCAAACTCGGCGCCAGCGGCAAGATCGTCAGCGCCTTCGACATCGCCAGCGTGCTGGCCATCGGCGCCGACTGGGCGAACTCCGCGCGCGGTTTCATGTTTGCCATCGGCTGTATCCAGTCGCAAAGCTGCCACACCAACAAATGCCCGACCGGCGTCGCCACCCAGGACGCCCTGCGCCAACGCGCTCTGGTGGTGCCGGACAAGGCCCAGCGCGTCTACAACTTCCACCGCAGCACGCTCAAAGCGCTGGCGGAAATGCTCGCGGCGGCCGGGCTCGAGCATCCGTCGCAACTGTCGGCCAAGCACCTGGTGCGGCGCATGTCGGCGACCGAGATCAAGTTGTTCTCGCAGTTGCACGTGTTCCTGAAACCGGGGGAATTGCTCACCGGTGAAGTGAATGGCGAGTTTTACTCGCGGATGTGGCAGATGGCGCGGGCGGACAGTTTTGAGCCGCTGGACGTAGTGGCCGCGTAGCGCTGGCGATCGACTCGCGCCCACCACAAAAAAAGCCCCGATCCTGTGACCGGGGCTTTGTTTTTTCAGCGACTGGACTTACGAAACCGAACGCACCGTGTCTTGGGACACCTGGGTCGGCTGCAACTTGAACACGTAGAACAACACCGTCAGCAGTACCAGAAACGCAGGCCCTACATACAGCGCCACGCGGGTATCCGGGAAGTACGCCATCAGGCCGACCACCAGCACCAGAAACGCCAGGGCGAAGTACGAGCTGACCGGGTACAGCCACATCTTGTACTTGAGCCCGGCACGTTCGCTGGCGCTCAGGCCTTTGCGGAATTTCAGTTGCGCCAGCAGGATCATCACCCAGGTCCAGATCGCGCCGAAGGTTGCGATCGAGGTGACCCAGACGAAGACTTTTTCCGGCACCAGATAGTTGAGCATTACACCCAGCAGCAACACCGCGATCGATAGCAGCAGCGCACGACGCGGCACGCCGTTGTTCGAGGTCTTGGCGAAACCGGCCGGGGCTTGGCCATTCTGCGCCAGGCTGTAGAGCATGCGCCCGGTGCTGAAGATGCCGCCGTTGCACGACGACAGCGCCGCAGTAATCACCACGAAGTTGATGATGCCGGCGGCGGTCTTGATGCCCAAACGCTCGAAGGTCATCACGAACGGGCTGCCCTGGGTGCCGATTTCATTCCACGGGTAGATCGACAGGATCACGAACAGCGCGCCGACGTAGAACAGCAGAATCCGCCAGAACACCGAGCCGATCGCGTCTGGAATGGTCTTTTGCGGATTCTTCGCTTCACCGGCGGTCAGGCCGATCATCTCGACGCCGAGGTAGGCGAACATGACCATTTGCAGGGACATCAGCACACCGGTGACGCCGTTGGGCATGAAGCCGCCGTGCGCCCACAGGTTGGAAATCCCCAGCGCCACTCCGTCATTGCCGAAACCGAAGGCAATGATGCCGACGCCGCCGATCACCATGGCGATGATGGTGACGATCTTGATCAGGGCGAACCAGAACTCGAATTCGCCGAAGGCTTTGACCGCGATCAGGTTGATCGAGCCCATGCTGATCAGCGCCGCCAGGGCCCAGATCCAGCGCGGCACATCCGGGAACCAGATGCCCATGTACACCGCCACGGCGGTGATTTCCGCGACGCAGGTCACCAGCCACAGAAACCAGTAGTTCCAGCCCGTGAGGAAGCCTGCCAGCGGACCGAGGTAGTCCTGCGCATAGCGGCTGAACGAACCGGCCACCGGGTTATGCACGGCCATTTCGCCGAGGGCGCGCATGATCACCAGAATCGCCAGACCGCCGAGAATGTAAGACAGCATGATCGCCGGGCCAGCCATTTCGATGGCCTTGGCCGAACCGAGAAACAGGCCGACGCCGATACAGGCGCCGAGCGCCATCAGGCGGATATGCCGTTCGCCGAGTTCGCGTTTGAGCGGACCGCCCTGGGCGGTATTGCCGTGAGGCAGAGGATTGCCGACTGGCATAGGGGTACAACCTCGTCTTGTTATTGGATATGACCGCCGGGTTTCGAAGCGTCGGCCGGTAGGCCTTGGCTGGGCAGGAAACCGCGTCGGCTTCATGGGCAGACGCATCAGCGGGCGTGCAGTATAAAAAGCTCCGGGCAGGATTTTTCACTCTATAAGTCACAACATTCAGCGACAACTCTCGGCAAAAGCCCGGTTTGCGGAGAGGGTTTACCTACGTCATGTAGGAATTTTCGCCGCCAAAAAAGGCGCCGAGTATTGCACAGTCATGGTGCAGCGTCATGTTGCCCGCATGGGTTGCACCGTTCGCATGGGGAGGGGACTTGTCGAATCGCCGCGCCTTGCCGCTTGGTGGCGTAGCAGTCGGAAACCTGACTGGCTGCAGCAGTTGGGACTGCTGCGCAGTCCAGCGGGAGCAAGCTCCCTCGACACAGGGGATCGGGTTGCTTTGCCTTCCCGGAACTTGCCCGCGCGTTAGGAGAATCGTCTGACAGGCTTCTCAGACTCGATTCAAGCAATCGGCAGCTAGGGTAAATAAGGAATCAATCATCAGGACGCAACGGAATGCGCAAATGCTTATATTCGCATCGACTTCGACGCGGGCGGTGCTCTGAGCCAGGACGCGCTTATCTGATCACGGTTGTCGTCTATCAACGCCGTCCGATCTTCACCGAATGGCGAATCGGTCGTTTGCTGGTAGCGGAACTCAAGCGAGCCCAGGACCAGCAATGGGTCAAGTCGATCGCATGGGTAGTCATGCCGGATCATTTCCACTGGCTCGTGCAACTTGAAAACGCTTCGCTGGAGCGATTGATGCAAACCGTCAAATCCCGCAGCACGCTGACCATCAATCGCGCGCTGAACCGAACCGGGGCCTTCTGGCAAACCGGATACCACGACCGCGCGATCCGAGACAACGAAGACCTGCGCCCCTATGCGCGCTACATCATTGCCAACCCTTTGCGCGCCGGCCTGGTAAAGAAAGTCGCCGATTACCCACTTTGGGACGCTTGCTGGCTCTGAAACACCCCCTTGTGGCGAGGGAGCTTGCTCCCGCTCGGCTGCGCAGCAGTCGCAGAACCTGACTGCGCGGTGCATCAGGCAGATTTCGGTGGCATGCGTTGGGACTGCTGCGCAGTCCAGCGGGAGCAAGCTCCCTCGCCACAGAAGGGGTGCATGGCCGCGGACTATCGGCTACTTCCGCCATCGCTGCCCTGCCTGCTCCCTCTGAAACACCGCTACCCTTGTGGCGAGGGAGCTTGCTCCCGCTCGGCTGCGCAGCAGTCGCAAAACCTGATTGCGCGGTGGATCAGGCAGATTGTGGTGGCATGGGTTGGGACTGCTGCGCAGTCCAGCGGGACCAAGCTCCCTCGCCACAGAAGGTGTGCATGGCCCCGGACTATCGCCAACTTCCGCCATCGCCGCCCTGTCTTGCTGCCTCTGAAACAACTCTGCCTTGCTCCCTGGCCACCGCAAGGGTGCATGGCCGCCAATTAGCGCCCCCTTCCGCCATCGCGGCCCTGCCTTGCTACCTCTGAAACAACACTGCCCTTGTGGCGAGGGAGCTTGCTCCCGCTCGGCTGCGCAGCAGTCGCAAAACCTGATTGCGCGGTGGATCAGTCAGACTGTGGGCGCAGGGGTTGGGACTGCTGCGCAATCCAGCGGGAGCAAGCTCCCTCGCCACAGAAGGGGTGCATCGCCCCGGACTATCGGCTACTTCCGCCATCCTCGCCCTGCCTTGCTGCCTCTGAAACAACTCTGCCTTGCTCCCTGGCCACAGAAAGGGTGCATGGCCGCCAATTAGCGCCCACTTCCGCCATCGCGGCCCTGCCTTGCTACCTCTGAAACACCACTGTCCTTGTGGCGAGGGAGCTTGCTCCCGCTCGGCTGCGCAGCAGTCGTAAAACCAGACTGCGCGGTGGATCAGGCAGATTGCGGTTGCATGGGTTGGGACTGCTGCGCAGTCCAGCGGGAGCAAGCTCCCTCGCCACAGAAGGGGTGCATCGCCCGGACTATCGCCCACTTCCGCCATTGCCGCCCCTGCCTGCTGCCTCTGAAACACCCCTGCCCTTGTGGCAAGGGAGCTTGCGGGGATTCTGCGACCGCTCCTCCCGCAGTCCTTTACATTTTTTTCCCCACGGCCAACCACCGTCTAAGCTTTAGACAAGTCCGATCAATCTGCGTGAATGGATCAGTCGACTATGGGTGCTTTGTGGCAAACCGATTCGAGTAAAACCGTGGTCCCGACTGAACGTGTGGATGAAGCGCCTGTCCCTGAAAAACCCCGCCGCAATCGGCACGGGTGGAAGGCTTTCTGGTTGTTGTTTGTGATCATCGCGGTCGTCGTGGGGCTCGCCGCGTCCAAGGAAATGCGCACTTCGCGCTTCCAGGCGCGGGAACTGAGCCAGTACGCTGCTTCGCTGACCTACAAACTCGAACCCGGGCCCAGCGAAGCGATTCGTTATCCGGGCAACGGCCCGTTCGATCTGCGCCTGGGTTACAGCTCGCTGGATGAATTTCTGCCACGCCTGCTCAAGCGCAATTACGTGATCACCGAGCAGACGCGCTTCTCCCCTGCCCTGCTCAGCTACACCGACAAAGGCCTGTTCGTGCCCTATTCGGAGAAGATCCAGGCCGGACTGTCGATCACCGATTGCCGGGCCGCGCCGCTGTACCGCTACAACTATCCGCAACAGCTGTACCCGGACTTCGAAGCGATTCCGCCGGTGGTGGTCAGCAGCCTGCTGTTCATCGAAAACCGTTTTCTCCTCGACCCGAAGCAACCGCTGGCCAATCCGGCGGTGGACTGGCCGCGCTTCGGCATGGCGGCGTGGTCGCAAGTGGCGAAACTGCTGCGCCTTCCCGGGCAATCGGCCGGCGGCAGCACCCTGGCGACGCAACTGGAGAAGTACCGTCACTCGCCTGAGGGCCTGACTTCATCAGGCGCGGAGAAAATCCGCCAGATGATTTCCGCCAGTGTCCGCGCTTATCAGGATGGCCCGCAGAGCCTCGGCGCGCGGCAGAACATCGTCCGTGACTACCTCAACAGCGTGCCGCTCTCGGCGGTGCCCGGCCACGGCGAAGTGCATGGCATGGCCGAAGGCTTGCGGGTCTGGTACGGCAGCGATTTCAACAAGGCCAACGAGCAATTGAACAGCCCGGCGACCGACCCGCAGACCATGGCCGCCAAAGGCCTCGCCCTGCGGGAAATGCTCTCGCTGATGATCGCCCAGCGCCGCCCTTCCCACTACCTGACCAAGGGCCGCGAAGAGCTGGCCAACCTCACCGACAGCCACCTGCGCCTGCTCAAGCAGAACGGCGTGATCGACAGTGCCCTGGCCGATGCCGCGCTGGCGAGCACTGTGTCGTACCGCGACTGGCAAACCCAACCCACCCTGCAGCCGATCGAAACCAACAAGGGCATCAGCGTCGCTCGCAGCCGTCTGGCGAGCATGCTCAACCGGCCGCTGTACGACCTCGACCGCCTCGACCTGTCGGCCACCAGCACTCTGCAGGGCGACCTGCAAACCCAGGCCACCGCTTACCTGAAAAAACTCGCCGATCCGGCTTATGCCGCCGAAATCGGCCTGCTCGGCGAACGCTTGCTGACGCCCACCAGTACCACGCAAGTGCGCTACAGCTTCACCCTGTTCGAACTGACCCCGGACGGCTCCCGGGTGCGCGTGCAGACCGACAGCACCGACCAGCCGTTCGACATCAACGAGGGCAGCAAGCTCGAACTGGGCTCCACCGCAAAAATGCGCGTGCTCACCACTTACCTGCAAATCGTCGCCGAGCTGCACGACAAGTACGGCGCGATGGGCGTGACCGAACTGAAAAAGGTCGAGATACCGGATCAGGATCGCCTCAGCCGTTGGGTCATCGACTACCTGATCGAGAACAAGGACCACGACCTGTCGAAGCTGCTCGGCGCTGCGCTGGATCGCAAATACTCGGCCAGCCCCGGCGAGGCGTTTTTTACCGGCGGCGGGCTGCACACCTTTCACAACTTTCGCAAAGAGGACAACGGGCGTCTGCCCACTTTACGCGATTCGTTGCGCGAGTCGATCAACCTGCCGTTCATTCGCCTGATGCGCGATATCGTCCGTTACACCACCTACTCAGGACCCAACGGCGAATTGCTCAAGGATGATCGCGACCCGCGGCGCCAGGAATACCTGGCCAGTTTTGCCGACCGCGAAGGCACCTCGTTCCTGCTCAAGTTCTGGAAGAAGTACAGGAACAAGGACACTCAAGCGCGGCTCGATACCTTCCTCGACAGCATGCGCCCGACGCCGATCCGCATGGCGGCCGTGCATCGCTATCTGCTGCCGGAAGCCAGCCAGGAAGATTTCAACCGGTTCGTGCGCTCGCACCTCAAGGGCACCAAACTCAACGAAAAACTCACGGACGACCGCCTGATCCGCCTCTACGATTCGTATGGCCCCGGCAGTTACGACCTGCCCGACCAAGGCTTTATCGCCAAGGTGCATCCACTGGACCTGTGGCTGATCGGCTACCTGCTGCATCACCCGGAAGCGACCTTCAGCGAGATCGTCAAGGCCAGCCATTTCGAGCGTCAGGAAGTCTACAGCTGGCTGTTCAAGAGTCGCCACAAGGGTGCGCGCGACAGTCGTATCCGCACCATGCTCGAGATCGAAGCCTTCCTCGACATCCACCAGCGCTGGCAGAAAGTCGGCTACCCATTCGACCACCTGGTGCCGTCACTGGCCACGGCCATCGGCAGTTCCGGCGACCGCCCCGCCGCACTCGCCGAGCTGATCGGCACCATCCTCAATGACGGCGTGCGCATGCCGACGCTGCGCATCGACAGCCTGCACTTCGCCGCCGGCACGCCCTACGAAACCCGACTGGTCAATGATCCGCATGTCGGCAAACGGGTAATGCCGGTGGAAGTCGCCAGAGCCATGCGCGAGGCATTGTCGCAAGTGGTCGATGCCGGTACCGCCAAACGGGTCTCGGGCAGCTTCAAATTGCCCGACGGTACGCCGCTGGCCATGGGCGGCAAAACCGGCACCGGCGACAACCGCATTGCCGCGATCGGTTCTGGCGGACGGATCATCAGTTCGAAGTCGATCAATCGCACGGCAACCTTCGTGTTCTACATCGGCGATCACCATTTCGGCACCCTCACCGCCTTCGTCCCGGGGCGCTCGGCAGAGAACTTCAAGTTCACCTCGGCCCTGCCCACGCAAGTGCTCAAGGGCATGGCGCCGATTCTCACGCCATATCTGCAGCCGGGCAGCGACTCGCAATGCAAACCGACGCAGACCGCCAGCGTGGCCATGCTCGAGGCGCCGCGCCCTACAACGAGGTAACAAATCGTGTCGGCTTTTTCTGCAACAGGGTGACGATTCTTCGCTTCAGTGGGTGGTATCCCTGCATTTTTCAGATTCGAATTCCTGTCGGGTTGCTGACCCGCGGCGAGGTTTGCCTCCCGATCTTTGAACTTTTGTTTTGTCCTGCCCTGAGTAGGCTGATCATTCCTCCACAATCAAGGATGATTGGCCATGTCTCTCTCCCCCCAGCCTGCGGTCAACGCGGACAAAGGGCGGCACTACGAATTCATCAAGTCCGCCGTCAACGACAATTTCAAAACCGCCACCGTCAGCCGGGGCCTCGCCTTGGCAGCCTCGCCACTGAAGATTCAATCCTGGTACACCACCGCGCCCGCCCCTTACCTGGTCAGACTCGCGATTGCCAATCTCAAGGCCTGGGGTTCGCAGAACCGGGTGGATCATTTGCTGGCGAAAACCGATCTGCATGCCTTCGCCGAGCCGCTGCTGAAGGCAAGCATCAAGGAGCGACACGGCATCGAGCCGGACGTCAAACGCACCTTTCTGCGCCTTTACCTGCCCAAGGACAAACCGTGGTACGCCATCGATGTTTCCAAGGGCGTTGTGACCCGCACCGTCTCGCTACTGGACGCCGCCCTGCACAACTTCGCCAACAGTGAAACGGTCGGTGACGGCTCGGACTACATCAGCCAACCGGATGCGCGAGGCTTGTTCGATGTCCTGCCGATCAAAGGTGCCATGCCCATCAGCCAGTTCCAGACGCTGTGCCGCGAGCTGGATATCGGCGCGCAGTATAAAAAACATCTGGAAAGCTACCTGCTGCCCGGCGAGCCTCTGGCCGAAGCCGTGCTGCAACACAAGGTGAGCGAGAGTCAGAAAGACGCCCTCGCCGTCGCCGCACACCTGGCGCTGATCAAGGAAGACATCCAGTACGACACCTACAAAATGCTGTTGAGCCTGGCCGAAGGCAGTCCGCAACTGCTGCTCAATGGCTGCGCAATGCAGTGCTCAGACCTGTCGCTGCTCGGCACCCGGCTGACCGGCGTCCTGGTGTTGACCCACGCCGTGACGGACAAGCGTGGCATCCGACGCCTGATCGTCTACATCCCCCACGACCCGGATCACCCGCTCAAGGAGTACGACTCTTTGAAAGCTTTCCGCGATGAACTGACGCGTCAGCTTCGCGACGACCGGCTCAGCGAATCAACCGGACAGACCTATCGCCAGTTCTTCAGCCAGTTCGTCGATCAGCAGCAGCGCGGGCACTTCTTTGCCGAGCTCGAGCAACGGCTGTTCATCGTCAGGTACCACGCGAGTCAGGACCCGTCCGACCCGCTGCCGCCGTGGCACAAGGTGGCGGTAGAGAATCCCAATCTGCGCTTCGCTCGGGTGAAATTGCAGGGCGATTACTGGCGCCACGCCTATCAGCAAAAACTCGACAAGATTCTCAATGACGCCCGGGAAATCGCCGTTTCCACCGCGGATACCGACAGCAAGGCGCGCTGGGCGTGGTGGGACAACTTCAAGAAAATTCTCTCGGACATTTTCAATGTCGCGCTGTTGATCGCCACCCCATTCGTGCCGGGGCTGGGCGAACTGATGATGGCCTACACCGCTTACCAACTGACCAGCGACGTCATCGAAGGCATCGTCGATCTGGCCGAAGGCCTTTGGCAGGAAGCCGCCGGGCATGTCATCAGCGTGGTCACCGACATCATTCAATTGGCCGCCTTCACCGCCGGCGCACAGATCGGCGAAGCGTTTCGCGTGAAGCTGTCACCGCTGGTGGACGGCATGAAACCGGTCAGGCTGCCCGATGGCAAAGCGAGTTTATGGCACCCGGACCTGAGCCCCTACGAACGCAACGAACTGATGCTCCCTCCAGACGCCAGACCCGACCGCCATGGCCTGCATCAGTACGGCGACGAAACCGTCCTGCCACTGGAGGGCAAGCTGTACTGTGTCGAAAAACCCTCGCCGCCAGCCACGTCCAACACCCACCGCATCAAACACCCGCGCCGCGCCAACGCCTACCAACCAAAGATCGAACACAACGGCCACGGTGCCTGGCGGCATGAACTGGAAACCCCGCAAGACTGGTCGAACGAAACGCTGATGCGGCGTCTGGGCCACAGCGTCGAACGCTTTTCGCCCACGCAACTGGAGCAGGTGCGCATCAGCAGCGGCACCGATCACAGCGCGCTGCGCCAGATGCATATCGACAACAGTCCGCCGCCACCGCTGCTGGCCGACGCGGTCAAACGCTTCAGCGCTTACGACGACGTAGTCACGGCGAGTGCCGACATCCGTGGCGGTCGGCCGATCGACCCTCAAGCGGTCTGGCTGGAACCGCTGTTGACCGCGTTGCCCGGCTGGCCTGACGGCAAAGCGCTGGAGGTGTTCGCCGATGCCAGTCTGAGCGGTCATTCGCGCAAGTACGGCGACCCGCAGGCTGCGCCGGCCGATACCTTGAGCATCAGCCTCGGCGATCTGAACGCCGGCCGGTTGCCGGATCGGCTGGCGGACTTCCTCACCGACAGAGAACTCCATAATCTGCTGGGGCACGAGGTTGCCCGTGCCGATCGTGCGAGCGCCTTGCGCAATCGACTGGCGGATGCCGTGGATGAGCGCCGTGGCGCCGTTTCCCGGCATGTCTATCGAGCCTTGGAAAGACCCGACAAAGCCGACATCAGAATCGTCAGACAGACTTTCCCGGAGCTGCCATTGCCGCTGGCCGAGAAGCTCCTGGCCCAGGCCAGATCCACCGAACTGCAAAGAATCGCCGACGAACAACGCCTGCCATTGCGCCTCAAGACTCAGGCTCGGGAACTGGATTTCGAAGCCAGCGCGGCCCGCGCCTACGATGGTTTTTATCACGACGAACTGATGACGGCCGACACCGAACGCCTGGCGCTCAACACCCTCAGGCTCAATACCGACACCTTCGCCGATCTGCGCCTGGAAGTCCGCGATGGCAGCTACGACGGGACATTGCGCTGCAGTGTCGGGCCGGATGACGCAAGCACCGTCCGACGCCTGATCCGCGACGAACACGGCCGCTACGAAGTACTCGACGTGCACAATAAAAAACTGCATGACGCCGATGATTTCCATGAGTCGATTCTGCATGCCGTGCCCGCCGAAACACTGCCTGCCGTGGGTTATCAACGCGGTCAGGGACGTCCGCTGAAACTGTGGATCATGGAACAGGCCGAGACTCCTGCGCAGCGCCGAACCGCACTGGCCGAGCCGCCCATCCGGCCTGAGGCGACGATTGAAACCGAAACGCAGGTACGCGGCTTGTCCCGGTTCTTTGGGAGCCGGACGCCAGATCAACGCATCGAGCAGCTTTACCCGACAATGAATGCACGTGCGAGAAACGCGTTCATTGAAACCCTGGCGCGCCAGAGCGAAGGCAACACCCTCAATGCCATCGCAGAGCTGGAAAACGAGCGCAAGGATTTGCACAAGGCATTACAGGCGTGGCGTGACGATCACCCCATCGGCATGGATGACGCGGGAGAACCGGGCTACGGCGCCTCCAGGGATTACATGCAGACCGGCGGCAATCACATCGAACAACGGATGATTGAATGCTTCAAACGCCAGAGCGATGTTTTCGACGAACCCGACATCCATCCCGAGCAAGGCTACACGCTGGACCTCACCACCGAGTTCGGCGGCAAGGATCTCGAACGCTGGTGGAAGGATTTGCGCCAGCGCCCCGACATGAACAAGCACATCGACAAGATCACCGCACTGAGGATCAACAAAACCTCACTCTCGGCAGATCCGGATGGATTGCTCGGCAGTTTCCCCCATCTGCGCCGATTGAACGCCCGCCAATGCGAACTGAAAGAAATCCCGTCCAGCATCGGCCAGATGCGTCAACTCGAGGATCTGGATCTGGCCGACAACCTCATCCGTCTCACACCGCGATCCAGCGAACGGCTCAAGGAACTGGTGCGGCTGCGCTCGCTGAACCTGAACGGCAATCCACTGCGCACGCCACCCGATGTCGGCCGCATGTATCGGCTGGAGGAGCTGAGTCTGGCCAAAACCGATATCCACACCTGGCCCGAAGGGCTGTTCAAGGTGGGCAGCATCAACCGACACCGCCCACGGGGGTTCATGCTCGACATGCGCAAGGCGCCGATCGACACCTTGCCCGAGGTCACGCCCGGGTCCGGTCAGGCCTTCGTCCTGAGTCGGGCAAGGTTTGATACGGAAAAACTGACCAATGAAGAGCGGGTCCGCTATCAACACTATCGCAGCTCTTCAGGCCTGGGTTATGTGATCGATTATCCAGAGGCATCCAGCACCGAACTCAGCCATTGGCAAGAGCCCTTCGATGAGCCTGAGCATTACAGCCCGTCCGTGGCGTTCAGAAAATATCGCGAAGAATCCTGGTTCGACCTGATGGCCGAGCCCGACTCCGCCGGTTTTTTCAGCGTGATTGCCAAGCAAAGAGAAAGCGCGGATTACCGGACGAATCCCGCACGAAAAAAGCTGACCAGACGCGTCTGGGAAATGGTCGAAGCCGCAACGCTGGACTCGGAACTGCGCGAAAAACTGTTCAGACAGATTGTCTCCCCTGACGACTGTGGGGACCTCGGTGCGCAACTGTTCAACTCCCTCGGAATGAAGGTGCTGGTGTCCAGAGCTTATGCAGAACAGACATCCGCCAAGGTTCTGGACGACAAACTCGTGCGCCTGGCGCGCAGTGCTGCGCGGCTGGATCTGGTGAGCGACGAAGCCCGCGTGGAATACAGCCGTCAGGCACAACAGAACCTCATCGATCCGGGCAACCCGCCCCCGGACGAAGTGGAAATCCATCTGGCGTTCGAGAAAGGCCTGGCAGAACGACTGGAACTGCCCTGGCAGTCCGAAGCGATGCTTTATGAGGAGCGTTCCGGCGTAACAAAACAGGAGATCGAAACGGCGTACAGGATGATCGTGAAGCGGGAACAGGGCGACGGCCTGGTCAATGCAATGATTGATCTCTCCTCAGACAATTTCTGGGAGCGTCACCTGCGCAAAACCCACCCGACCCAATACGAACGCAATGATCGTCTCTTTGAGGACAGACTCGAATGGCTTGATGAATTGCGCACGGCACAGGCGCAATGGGCCACCCTCACTGATCGAACGCAGTTCAATGCATTGACGCGAAAACTGGAAGCCCTCGCGACCCGGCTTGGCATCCCCCACGCCGAGATATTCACCGACGAACCCATGAGCCAGCGCCGCTACAACAGGCTGCTTGATGACCTCGGCTACCAGCGCAAGGAACTGTCCCGACAACTGACCCGTGAGGCGATGAGACTGGCGGGCCTTTAACGGCAGGTTTGCAACCCGGCCAGCCCCGACAAGGACTGGCCGGACGGCACGCTGCCGACAACCGGCGCCAGCACAGGACCGTTCCATGTTCGCCCGATGCGACAGCATTTTTCCGCTGCGGCATAAACCGGCGCACACGGATAGCTGTGCATATCGATCACTGCGCACCCGGCGCTCTGGCGTTGAACATCAGCACCACATTGCCGTAATAATCCCCGGAGCGATAACCACCCTCCGGTTCGATCGGGTCGATCTTCAACGCCACGCGCTTGCCCCCGGCCGCTTCCTCCTCGGACAAGACCTGGCGCGGGGTGACGTGCGAACTCAGTTCGACATCGTTGAAAGAGACCCGCAGATCGATCACTTCACCGGGACGGCCGTTCTCCAGATAGGAGTCGTAGGCAAGCCGCGCCTCAATCGCGCTGCTGTCGTGGCGCACATCGAAATTGCGCATCAGCCCGCTGAGGGTCGCGCGCTGGTAATCCCACTCAAGCCGCTGCGGCCGGTGAATCCAGTCCGGTTCCGCCGGAATGATGTAGAACGGCCGACTGGGAATGGTCAGGGACACTTCGAACGTGTGCTCTTCGCGCGCGGCCCACGCCCCGACGCCGCTCAGCGCAGTGGCGGCCAGCAGCGCGGCGGCGGTGCATTGCTTGATCATGTTGGTTACCCGATGCGTCAATGGAAAACAAACCTAGCGACTGGCGATCTTCACGGTTTTCTTCTCGCTGCCTTCGATCAGGAAGAAGCTGTACTGACGGCCTTTCTCCTTGTCGAACGCAAAGCTCTTCCCTGCCAGCACATGGTGTTTGGTGGTCGCACCACAGTCGTTTTCCTTGCTCAGCGAACAGCTTTTGAACTCATCGACAATCAGTACGGTGTTGCCGTCGTTGCGCAGTTCATAGCGGCTGTCGGTGTCATTGATGACGGTGGCAAAACGCGCGTCTTTGGGCCGCACGAAGAAGATCGTGCCGAACCCGGTCATCACGTTGACCCCGGCGGAAAGCGAGTTTTTGTAGTCTTCGCGCTCTTCGCTGCTGACCACGAACTCGTCTTCCTTTTCCGGCACCACCGGAACGAAGCGCACGCGGAAATAGCGTTCGCGATCCCGCTCGCCCATGTACAGCAGACGCGTGCCCTGCATGCCCTGCGCCGGCACGATCAGCCGCGCCGGACTGGCCATCACACCGTTGCGTGAAGCGCCGTCAGCTGCGTTTTGCACAGGCACTTCCTGCGGCAGGCCATCGGCGCCGTAGATGATCTCCAGTACGTTGATCTTGACGAACGCGGTGGCGTCGCCACTGTTGAACACCCGTTTCAGATAGGTGCTTTTATCGGCGTCGAGATAATCATAGACAGTGCCGACATTGATCTGCGGCCCGGCCTGCGCCGTCAGGCAACACACACTGAGCACGCCCAGCAGAAAACCACGTTTCATCGCGTTCAACTCCATGAAAATCGAAAAAGGCCGGACTGCAGTGCTCACACATCCGAGTCCCAGATAATGGTGATGTTGCCGCGCAGCCGGTCGTTCTTGCCGGGGCGCAGGAGAAAGTCGATCGCCGCCGGTTCCAGCTCGAAATGCAGCGCACCGGGTTTGCGATCCACATAGATGCCCGGCTGGAACGGACCGACCCAGTTGTCGAAGTGCAAGGGAATTCGGTCAACGTCACCACCAGGGCCAGTGATGCCCGTGGGCAGGCTCATGGACACCTTGACCGGAACGCTATCGCCCAGGGGGCTGCCGAGGCTGCAGTACGGTCCGCCCATGGAATTGCACAGCATCATCACCTTGAAGCGCGACGACGCAGAGAGGTAGAAAGGTTGATCGCGGAAAATCCTTCTCGGCTTGCGCCCGCTGTCGAGCCACGGCGCCCAGCCGCCTTCGGGCTCCAGCGTGACTCTGTTGCCACCCGGTGGCAGATCGACTTTGAGGGTGTGCTGTACGTCCAGCACGAAGTCGAGGGTCAACTGCGTGTCATCCGGTTGCATCATGTAGCCCATGTGGAAATCGCCCCCGGGACCCATGGTGTAAGTAATCGATCCGGTATACAGACCGCTCGACATGCTCAACGGGTTAGGGGTCTTGAGCTCATAGGCGAAATCAAGCTTGTCGAAGTACATCCCGGGGATACGGAAAACGGTGTTTTTGGTGCAGGACGCCTCCAACGGGGTATGCCAGAAAAAACGATAGGTAGTGTCGGAATACCCCGCCAAGCCGCTGCCAACACAGGGCGAAGGGGCATAAAGCCAACCTGTTTCGGATTTCCAGAGCTTGTCATGTGCCTGCGCGGCGTTCGAAATTCCAGTGAGTTCCTGCACCCGATCACTCAGAAAATACCGGGAGCCTATGCCGGTAATGCGTACCTCGACGATCTCCGCTTCCTGGGTATCGCGATTCGTGATCGTCAACCGTCGCCAATCTGCTGGCACTTTCAAAGAGATACCGTCACCCGGTACGAGTGGTCGGTCTGCGCTGTAGCGAACCGGCAACTCGATGCTGAACATTTTGCCGTCAGCGCATTTGCCGGGAAAAGCCACGCAATAGCCGCTATTGGGTGTCTGGTTGACGAACAGGTTTTTGCTCGGCTGCGACGGATCAGGTTGAAACAATGCGCGGATCTCCTGATTGATCGCCTGCGCCGGCAATATGCTCAGTGCCAGCGCCAATGCGCAGCCGCCTGTGATTATCTTCATGGAATCAACCTGCCTTCTGTTCGGTGGAGTTGACGTCAGCCAGCGTGTCCGGCGTGCAGCGCAGATCACCGATCATCAACACGTTGTTTTCGCTGCGATGGCTGCCGGCATCGAGGCGGAACTGGCACAGCAACTGATTGCCCTGACGCACTTCCAGGGTCGGTGAGCCGGCGTTCATTTCCATCGAGAAGAACCCGTCGACTTCGGTCACGCCACGGCTGGCGTGGTTGATCACGTGGTGGCCCTTGAGCGGACGCCCTTGCCCGTCCACCAGCCGGCCGAGCACGGTCAGGGTTTTCATCACGCGGATCTTGCGGTACTCGACGCCGCCCTTGTTCAGGTGATAACGCGTACGCGCCGGTTGGATGGTGGCGGCCGGCACTGTGTTGCCTTCGAAATCGAAACTCACCGAGCTGTTCTGATACGCCGTGATCGGAATGAAATTGCGCCCTGGCTTCAACGCCGCCCCGCCACCGCTGTAATCGTCGGCACGCAGGACGATGTCCTCGATGTCCGACTCCACATCCACGATCATCCCCGCACCGCGCACTTCACTCTGGCTGGTCATGAGCATCTGCTCGCCGCCCACCACCAGCGTGCTGTCGACGTTGAGGCCGCCGGTGAAGTTGCCGTTATAAGAGGAGCGCTGGATGAAACCGTCGCCGTTGACCGAATCGGTGCGGAAGTTCGCCAGGCTGGCGACACCTATGCCATAGGTGTCGGTGAGTGCTGTGAGCGAGACGTTTTGCAGCACGTGGTCCTTGAAGTCCCGGCGCCAGCCGAGCGAGGCGTTGTTGTCGCGCGCGCCGTCGCGGGCCGTGCGCGAACCGATGCTGCCGGTGATCTGCTGGCCGGGTGCGCCGAGGGCCATGTTGATGCTCAGGTCGACCCCGCGATTGCGCGCATCGCCGCTGCTGAAACTGCCCGGCCGATCAAAAATCGACAGGCGCCAACTGGCGTCGCTGCCCAGCACCAGGGTGCGCTGGGTCCAGCCCAGATCGAGACCCATGCCTTCGACATTGCCCTCGCTGTGCGAGACCCGCGCGTTGACCGAGCTCTTGCTGCTGAGGCGATGGTTGAGCGCCAGCGACGAATTGCTGGTCTGGCCGATAAACACATTGCGCGGACGTACCCGGGTGCCATCGGGCAGGGTGTCGTAGGTGTTGGTGGTGTCGAGCCAACTGCGGTTGTGGCTGACAACAATGCTGCCGGCGCCATAGTTGTACAGGCTCTGCAGGTCGAGACCGGTGCCGTAGTCCTCGGTCTTGTAGACGTTGGCATACAGGCTGATGTGATTGGCCAGCGTCCAGTCGATCGACGTGCCGTACTGCAGCTTTTCCCGGATCTGCCGCGCCGAAGCGCCGACAATCACCCGGGGATGCAACAGGTAATTCACCGCTGCACCGGCGGTGGGACTGCCGCTCGCTTGCGTGTCCCAGTTGCTCAGCAGTTTGCTTTCTTCACCGGCAAACACGTTGTAGCGCCAGCGTTCGTCAAGGTTGCGCCAGTTGTTGGGCTTGTACACCAATTCCTGGGTGGTGGAGGTGATCTGGCCGTCTTCGACCAGCCGCACTTCCACTTCATAGATGCCGCCGGGCAGCGGTCGCGTGTCGAGGGTCTGCAGACCGGCCGGCACCGATTGCGTATTGATCAGCAAACCGTCACGCCAGATCTCCACCGAACCCTGGCGGTTGGCGGTGACGTAGATCGGGTAGACGCTGGGCATCGGACTGTTGATCGCGAGGCTGTCGGAGCTGCCGTACATGACGCCGACCGCCGTATCGGGACTTGTGCCGAACGTGCGCGGCTGTCGCGTCAGGCCTTCGGAATTGGGGGTGAAATAGCCCACGCGAAAGAAACTGCCTTGCAGTTCGCGCTGGGTGTGCAGCTCGTGGACGGCGTGATAAAGCTTGTCGTCAGGGCCGCCGAGCCGGGCCATTTGCAGGTTGAGCGTCTGGCTCCAGTTGCCCAGGCTGGCACTGGCTTCAAGGCCAAAGCGCCCGCCGAGGTCCTGATCCTGGCCACCATTGAGGTTGAGCTGGTTGCGCACCATCAGGCCGCTGCTGCCGCCGCTCGGCTGCTCGTAATAGCGCTTGGCTTCAATGTCGCGCTCGGCGTTTTCGGTGACGATCGAGACCAGTGAGTTTTCCAGGTTGTAATGCACGGCCAGAAACTGCTCCGGGCACGAACCGCTGCACGCGCCCAGGGGCACGCCGGGCTTGAGGAAGCTTGCCCATTTTTCCCGCTCGGCGGGGCCGAAACGGTTTTCGCTGGTGTCGGTGAATTCGAGAAGCGTGATGCGATCATCGCGGGACAACACCACCATGGCCTCACCCAGCGGCTGCTGGTCGACTTCGACCCGCACCGCCAGCGGCACATCAAAGAAATGCTCCTCGAAATCCGCCGGCAAGCCCTTGGCCTGCGCCAACAGACTACGTGGCGTAGTACCGGCGGTGTTGGATGCGACGGCTGCGCTGGCACAAAACAACAGCGCAAGCGCAGCCGCGATGGGGGTCATCGGGAACATGAACTCGTACTCTGATTGACTGACTATGAAAGTCCGTCGGGGCAAACATCACTGCCTGCCCCGTCGGTTGACGCCGCTCGTGAAAAGCGAGCGTTTTGAATCCGGTCAGTCGATCAGTTGCCGCCAACCGGTGGCACGGCGTCGAAGATCATCGCCACGGAACCGGTGTAGTCACCCGGCTCGAAGTTGCTGCCCTTGGCGGAGATTTTCAGCGGTGCGCGATAGTTGACATCGGACTCGGCTTCACCAACGACCAGTTGTGGCGTCAGGGTCAGTTCCTTGTTGTTGAGCATCACTTGCAGTTCGATCGAAGTGCTGCCCGCGACCAGTTTCGGCAAGCTTTCGAGGCTGGCGTGAACCGAACCGTTGTTGTTGCGCACGTCGAAGAAACCGTTAACTTCGGCCATCTTGCCGGTGGTCGGCTGGTAGCTCATGTCCTGGTCCTTGTTGACCAGATCAGGATCGGTCGGCACCACATAGAAGCCGTTGGTTGGCACGTGAGCGACGAGGCTGATGGAGTGCGAGGCTTCGCCCGCAGCGAAGGCGGTGGAGGTCATTGCCAGAAGAGCCAGTGGGGCAGCGATTGCGAATTTCTTGAGCATCGTTCAGTACCTGTTTGCTGTATATAAGGGGTTGTCATCGAAAGTTCATAAACCCTTGCCCCAGCAACTGCCGGATCAACTTGAACTCTCAACGGTGGGCATCATCGGCTGTTGACTCTGGAATGTAAGCAGGCAACTTCCGACAAGCGCGTAGTTAAACAACCCCGCACCCCGCCAGAAAAAAGAACGAAAAACAGATACTTGCGATATTCGCTGTAAGTTACGCCCTACACACAGTTTATCGAGAAAAACCATACAGCAACTTGGGCGCTTTAACCCGGTAACTTTCGAGGAATTAGAATATATACTCAAGTGCAACTAGAGCGTTAACTTTAACTTCTTGGTCACGGCTTATCTTCCACGTCGAAAAACATTCATCGGCGTTTTTCAAGCTGCGACCACTCGTCCGGCCAGGCCAATCCGGAGCCAGAAACGGGTTGCACGGACCTTAAGATATATCTTAAGTTGTATCTAAATACGACGAGAGAGAAAGCGAAAAATGAGAGACCATCATTCCCCCCACCGCGAACACGGTGATGGCCGCGACGGCTTCGAGAAGCGCCCCGGTCGCGAACGCGGTGGCCGTGGCCCGCGTGTTTTTGCCCCCGGTGATTTGAAGTTGCTGCTGTTGGCGTTGATCGCCGAACAGCCGTGCCATGGCTACGACCTGATCCGCCAGATCGAAGGCATGTTCGACGGCGCCTACAGCCCCAGCCCCGGGGTGATCTACCCGACCCTGACGTTTCTGGAAGAGAGCGACCTGATCGTCGGCGATGCCGAGGCCGGCAAAAAGCGTTACAGCGTGACCGACGCCGGTCGTCTGTCTTTGAGTGAACAAGCGGTGGCGCTCGACGGCGTTCGCATGCGCATCGACGTCAGCAAGCGCTCGCTGCGCGGCCATGACCGACCGCCGGAAATCCACGAAGCCGTGCACAACCTGCGTCATGCCCTGCAGTTGCACCACGGGCGCTGGAGCGCCGAGGAAATCCTGCGCGTGCGCGACCTGCTCAATGACACCGCCAAAGCCATCGTGGACGGCCCTGCCGTTCAACCTGCCCCGGAGAAAGCCGAATGACCGCAGTCGATACTCAAACCATCCACCGCGTAATGCATGAGATCAAACGGCGCAAACTTGAAGTTTTACGCGTCACCGACCTGACCCCGCGCATGCGCCGCATCACCCTCGGCGGGCCGGAGCTGGCCGGGTTCATCAGTCTGGGCACGGACGATCACGTCAAACTGCTGTTCCCGCAGAACGCCGAACAAACCGCGGCGCTGGAGACCCTGCAGCTCGGCGCCGGCAAGGACAACGGCCCGATGCCCGAGATGCGCGACTACACGCCGCGCCGCTACGATCTGGAAAAAATGGAGCTGGACATCGATTTCGTCCTGCACGGCGACGGCCCTGCCTCGACCTGGGCCGAGCAGGCACAACCCGGGCAGTTCCTGCACATCGGCGGACCGCGCGGCTCGATGATCGTGCCGGACATCTTCGACAGCTACCTGCTGATCGGCGACGAAACCGCCCTCCCCGCCATCGCCCGCCGCCTCGAAAACCTCGCGGCCAATCGCAAGGCGCTGGTGGTGATCGAAGTGGAAAACGGCGCCGAACAGCAAATGCTCGAAAGCGCGGCGCAGTTCAATGTGATCTGGGTACTGCGCGAAGGTGGCAAGGACAACCTGCTGACCACGGTCAAACAACTGCAGGTGCCCAAGGGCAATCTCTATGCATGGGTGGCGACGGAAACCAAGGTCTCACGGCAGATTCGCCGGGTGCTGATCGATGAGCATGGGCTGGATGAACAGTTCATCAAGGCTGTCGGCTACTGGCGCGCGGAAGGCTCGGAAGAGGAGTAATGCTCCCCTGTAGGAGTGAGCCTGCTCGCGATAGCGGTCTGACAGTCAATATCTCAGGTGACTGACACACCGCGATCGCGAGCAGGCTCACTCCTACATCGAACGGCGGCGATCCAGACCAATCACTAGCAACCCCACCAGCACAAACCCCACCAGTATCCCCCCGGCATTCGCCAGCACCTGTGGATAACCCAGCACCGCCACATCAATGAACGGATACGCATAGGCGCCGAGCAGATGCCCGCGCAGCAAGGCGTAGATGAAATACACCAGCGGATAGATCAGCCATAGCGGCAAGTGCCACAGGCGCAACGTCCCTTTGGGTACGCAGCACCACCAATAGCCGAGAAACAGCAGCGGCATGACGTCATGGAGCAATTCATCAGCGATGAACTGCCAGCCCTCGGGGTGCCACAAATGCCGCAACAGAATGCTGTAGGCCAGACCGACCACGGCGATACTTACCGCGATGCCACTACTGACCCACGGTTGCAGAAACCAGCGCCGCGCCGCGGATTCACGTTCGCTCACGGCGCAGGTCAGCACCGTCGCCACCAGGGTGTTGGTCAATATGGTGAAGTAGCTGAAGAAACTCACCAGCCCGCCCAGCAGGCTGGCGCCGATGCTCAATCTTGCGAAGAAGATCAGGTACAGCTGAATCGTCAATCCAGCCCAGCCCAGTGCGGCCAGGCAGGTGATCAGGCGTCGCCGCCTCGCGCTGTCCATCTCAGAGCGGTCGCTTGGTGCGCATCAGTTTCACGTACAGGCGCTCGACCTTCTCCCGCGCCCAAGGGGTTTTACGCAGGAAGGTCAGGCTCGACTTGATGCTCGGATCGCTCTTGAAGCAACGGATGTCGATCCGCTCCGCCAGCCCCGACCACTCGTAGTGAGCGACCAGTGCATTGAGGATCTGTTCGAGGGTCACGCCATGCAGCGGATCGGGAGTCTGTTCGTTCATGCCGGGCCTTTGAGCGAAGTGGAAATGCGTGAAGCCGCGCACCTTAGCCGAGGGGGTGATCGGGTGGAAGGCCTTCCTGCAAATGTAGGCCAACCCGGAAAGATCGCAGGCTATGACCCGACTCACAATGCGCCCGTTTGCCGCACTGTTACCGAATCCGAAACGCTGCATGTCTGCGAAAGCCCTTTCTCAATTTGTTACAGATCATTATCCTGCCGCCCTTCCGCTGAAACGCTTCACTGCCTGCGACAATCTGAAGCGTTCGGCCTGCACCCGAAAAACATCAAAAAAAGACTTATTCATGGCTGATTTTTCCTTTTCCCGAGATAGCGCTATCTCCATTCTGCGCACCCTTGGCGGCTGCACCGCTCTTGGTTTTGCCACCTGCACCTTGGCAAACCCGGCCTTCGACAGTGAATCACCGTACATGCTCGGTGACTGGAACGGCACACGCACAGCACTCGCGGAAAAAGGCTACGCGTTCAAACTCGATTACACCGGCGAAATGGGCAGCAACCTGCACGGTGGCTACGACCACGATCGCACCGCGCGCTACAGCGATCAGTTCGGCCTCGGCACCCATCTGGATCTGCAGAAGATCCTCGGCTGGGACGATGCCGAATTTCAGTTGACCATCACCAAGCGCAGCGGCAACAACATCAGCAATGACCGCATCAACGATCCGCGTGTCGGCGGCTTCACCTCGGCCCAGGAAGTCTGGGGCCGTGGCCAGACCACGCGCCTGACGCAGATGTGGTATCAGCAGAAATTCTTCGATCAGGCGCTCGACATCAAGGTCGGCCGTTTCGGCGAGGGCGAAGACTTCAACAGCTTCCCCTGCGACTTCCAGAACCTGGCCTTCTGCGGCTCCCAGGTCGGCAACTGGGTCGGTGGCATCTGGTACAACTGGCCGGTCAGCCAATGGGCGCTGCGGGTCAAATATCACCTGACGCCGGAGCTGTACGCGCAGGTCGGCGCTTACGAGCAGAACCCGTCGAACCTCGATCGCGGCAACGGCTTCAAACTCAGCGGCAGCGGCACCCAGGGTGCGATCCTGCCGGTCGAACTGGTGTGGACGCCGAAGCTCAACGGCCTGCCGGGCGAATATCGCGCCGGTTATTACTACAGCAACGCCAAGGCCTCGGATGTCTACAAAGATCGCAATGACCAGCCGGCAGCGCTGAGCGGCGAAGCCTACCGCAGCGCGTCGAGCAAGCACGGCGTGTGGCTGGGCCTGCAACAGCAAGTCACCAGTGTCGCCAGCGACAACAGCCGTGGTTTGAGCCTGTTCGCCAACGCGACGATGCACGACAAGAAAACCAATGCCATCGACAACTACGTGCAGGCCGGCCTGACCTACAAGGGTCCATTCGACGCCCGCGCCAAAGACGACATCGGTTTCGCCCTGGCTCGCGTCCACGTCAATCCGGCCTATCGCAAGAACGCCGAAATGACTAACCGCGCCAACGCCATCTACGACTACGACAACCCAGGTTTTCTGCCACCGCAGGACACCGAGTACAGCGCCGAGTTGTATTACGGCGTGCACGTTACCAACTGGCTGACCGTGCGCCCGAACCTGCAATACATCCGCCACCCCGGTGGCGTGAACGACGTCGACGACGCCCTGATCGGCGGGATCAAGATCCAGTCGTCGTTCTAAAGATCTGCACACATCCAATGTAGGAGTGAGCCTGCTCGCGATAGCGCTGTTTCAGCCACTGGAGATGTCGCCTGTAACACCGCTATCGCGAGCAGGCTCACTCCTACAGAAGCAATTCGTTAGCCGAACAAGTTTTTATCTGAACCATGCCTGCGCCAAATCGTCATCTAAAGTGACTACAGCGCGGGACTACATAAACGTCACGGAGAATCACACTATGAGCACCGAAAGTGCTTCGAGTCGGGGCCGTCTGCTACCGGGCCTGCTCGGCATTCTGCTTCTACTGATGGGCCTGGCCATGCTGGCCGGGGGAGTCAAGCTGAGCATGCTCGGCGGCTCGCTTTACTATCTGCTGGCCGGTATCGGCATCGCATTGACCGGCATCCTGCTGCTGATGCGCCGTCGTGCGGCGCTGGGCCTGTACGCCATCGTGCTGTTCGCCAGCACCGTGTGGGCGCTGTGGGAAGTTGGCCTGGACTGGTGGCAACTGGTGCCGCGCCTGGCAATGCTGTTCGCCCTCGGCCTGGTGATGTTGCTGCCGTGGTTCCGTCGCCCGCTGCTGCTCAACGGCCCTGCCCCGATGGGCACCGGCGCGCTGACCGTAGCCGTGGTGCTGGCCGGCCTGACCGCTGTAGCCAGTCAGTTCACCAACCCTGGGGAAATCAAAGGCCAGCTGGATCGCGACAGCGTCGACGGTATGACCAACACCGCGCCGGCCATGCCCGACGGTGACTGGAACTCCTACGGCCGCAGCGCCCACGGTGATCGTTACTCGCCACTGGCGCAGATCACCCCGGCCAACGTGAGCAAACTGGTGCCGGCCTGGACCTACCGCACCGGCGACATCCCGGGGCCGAACGATCCGGGCGAAACCACCGCTGAAAATACCCCGCTGAAAGTCAACGGCATGCTCTACGTGTGCACGCCGCACAGCCAGGTGATTGCGCTGGATCCGGACAGCGGCAAGGAAATCTGGCGTTTCGATCCGAAGCTGAGCACGCAGAACGCGGCCAACTTCAAAGGCTGGGCGCACATGACCTGCCGTGGCGTGAGCTATCACGACGACGCGGTCTATGCTTCCGAGCAGAGCCCGACCGGTTCGGCCAGCCCGGCCCCGGCCAGCGCCTGCCCGCGCCGCATCTTCCTGCCAACCGCTGACACCCGTCTGATCGCCCTGAACGCCGACACCGGCAAAATGTGCGAAGACTTCGGTGACAAGGGTCAGATCGACCTGTCTGCCAACATCGGCGGCTTCAACGCTGGCGGCTACTACTCCACGTCGCCACCTGCGGTCACCAAGGACCTGGTGGTGATTGGCGGTCACGTCACCGACAACGTTTCCACCGACGAGCCTAGCGGCGTGATCCGCGCGTTCGACGTGCACACCGGCAAGCTGGTGTGGAACTGGGACAGCGGCAACCCGGACGACACCGCGCCGATTGCCGAAGGCAAGACCTACACGCGCAACTCGCCGAACATGTGGTCGATGTTTGCCGTCGATGAAAAACTCGGCATGCTCTACCTGCCGATGGGCAACCAGACCCCGGACCAGTTCGGTGGCATGCGTACACCTGAATCGGAACTGCACGCCGCGGGCCTGACTGCGCTGGATATCGCCACCGGCAAGGTGCGCTGGAACTTCCAGTTCACCCACCATGACCTGTGGGATATGGACGTCGGCGGTCAACCGACCGTGATGGACATCAAAACCGCTGACGGCGTCAAGCCAGCGGTATTGGCTTCGACCAAGCAGGGCAGCATCTACGTGCTGGATCGCAGCACCGGCAAAGCCATCGTGCCGATCAACGAAATCCCGGTGCCGCAAGGCGCGGTGGAAGGCGACCACACCTCGCCGACCCAACCGAAGTCCGACCTCAACTTCATGCCGCCACCACTCAAAGAGCGCGACATGTGGGGCGTGACGCCATTCGACCAGATGCTCTGCCGGATCGACTTCAAATCCCTGCGTTATGACGGCCCGTTCACCCCGCCGTCGCTGCAAGGTTCGATCGTGTATCCAGGCAACTTCGGCGTATTCGACTGGGGCGGCATTTCGGTCGATCCGGTGCGCCAGATCGCCTTCGTCAACCCGAGCTACATGGCGTTCCGTTCGAAACTGGTTCCAGCAGCAGAAGTTGCCGGCGGTCCGGGTCGCAAGAGCGAAACCGAAGGCGTGCAGCCTAACAAGGGCGCGCCATACGGCGTGATCCTCGAAGCGCTGCTGTCGCCAATGGGCCTGCCATGCCAGGCGCCAGCGTGGGGTTATGTGGCAGCGGTCGACCTGACCACCAGCAAAACCATCTGGATGCACAAAAACGGCACCGTGCGCGACAGCTCGCCGGTTCCTATCCCGCTGAGCATGGGCGTACCGAGCCTGGGCGGCACCTTCACCACCGCAGGTGGCGTGGCCTTCCTGAGCGGCACCCTCGACCAGTACCTGCGCGCCTACGACGTGAAAAACGGCAAGCAACTGTGGGAAGGCCGCCTGCCAGCCGGCGCGCAAACCACACCGATGACGTACACCGGCAAGGACGGCAAGCAATACGTGCTCGTCGTCGCCGGCGGTCACGGCTCGCTGGGCACCAAGCAGGGTGACTATGTGATTGCGTACAAACTGTCTGAATAAGCGTTAGCGAGCGGTAAAGAAAAGGCGATGTCCCGTGAGGGACATCGCCTTTTTTGTGCATGAAATCTTAAAGCGGTTCACAAAACCTGTAGGAGTGAGCCTGCTCGCGATAGCGGTGTGTCAGACAGCAACTTTGGGCCTGACACACCGCTATCGCGAGCAGGCTCACTCCCACAATGGACAGTCCGCAGCGAGATACTATCCTGGCGATCCAGCTCCTACACAAGGCGGGCGTCAGCCCGGTTGACTTAAAAAGCTTTCCCACCACTTTTCATCCGCTCCAATCGATCATTGATCAATTGCTCGGCCTGTTTGCGGGTCTCAAGCAAAAAACTCTCATCTGTCGCGTCATAGATCACCCGAAAATGCAGTCCCGGAGTGTCAGAAGAATATTCGCGAATGATGTAATCCTTGTACCTCGAATCTGTATAACTCACGGTTTGATTCCTTGAAGTCGGAGATTGGCATTCATCCTGACGCCTAAGGGCGCCTGATTAATCTCGGGGCAACCGACAAATATGTCTACTGTCAGAAATTACAGGACCTCAAGACCAGTTCGAAATAAACCGCAAACAATTCTGATCTATGAATTAACCGTTGAATTGAAGATGACTCTCGAGAGACATCGTCTTATCGTGCACGCTGTTTTCAGAGTCACCAAAGCTACCCTGTGAGAGTGAGCTTTCTCACGAAGGCGTCAGCACATTCAACATCTACGCTGCATGACACGTCGCTATCGCGAGCCGGCTCGCTCCTACACAAAACAAAAATCAAAATCAAAATCAAAAGATCGCAGCCTTCCGCAGCTCCTACACACGATGAGCGCAAGCTCGAGTTCCGCTTTTGATCCTGGAGCCCGTCGGCAGGCTGAGTGGAGGGATTGATCCGGGCGTGGGAGCGTAGCGACCGTACGACGCAGTCGGACACAGCGAGTGTAGGTGCAGCGAAGCAAACCGGAGCCGCTGCGCCAGGATCGATCCCGTAGCGAAGGAACCCCGAGCCCGAGCGAGCGGGCCGAACGTCAGGGCGAAGACCTTTTGGTTCCTTTTGGGGCGTTTGCCAAAAGGGACTCGCCGTAAGGGCGAAACCGCCAGCCGCAACCCCCAAAAAAACGGATATTCACACAATCCCCCAGAGCATGGCCGGCCCAAAGGCCGCCAAGGCCCCCCTGAACACCACCACCACCAACCACACCACCACGCACACCCCCCCACCCCCCCCCCCCTACC
>NZ_LHPA01000048.1:0-44694 GCF_001297215.1 Pseudomonas sp. RIT-PI-o
TCACAATTCCCTGTAGGAGTGAGCCTGCTCGCGATGAGGCCTACGCAGGCAACACAACTCTATAAAGCAGACAAACAAAAACGCCCCGACAAAATGCCGGGGCGTTTTCATTCAAGCCTGAGGCTTAGCGCGGGAACGCTGGCGGATTCACATCAGCCATGTCTTCCATCACGCGAACCACCTGGCAGCTGTAGCCGAACTCGTTGTCGTACCAGACGTACAGAACAACGCGGTTGTCCTGCACGATGGTCGCTTCAGCATCGACCACACCGGCGTGACGCGAGCCGACGAAGTCAGTCGACACAACTTCCTGCGAATTGACGAAGTCGATCTGCTTGTGCAGCTCGGAGTGCAGCGCCATGTAGCGCAGGTACTCGTTCATCTCTTCACGGGTGGCGGCTTTCTCAAGGTTGAGGTTGAGAATGGCCATCGACACGTTCGGCGTCGGCACACGAATCGCGTTGCCGGTCAGCTTGCCGGCCAGCTCTGGCAGCGCCTTGGCCGCAGCGGTGGCGGCGCCGGTTTCGGTGATCACCATGTTCAGCGCGGCGCTGCGACCACGGCGATCGCCCTTGTGGAAGTTGTCGATCAGGTTCTGGTCGTTGGTGTACGAGTGAACGGTTTCGACGTGACCGTTGATGATGCCGAACTTGTCGTTCACAGCCTTCAGCACCGGCACGATGGCGTTGGTGGTGCAGGAAGCGGCGGACACGATCTTGTCGTCAGCGGTGATTTCACCGTGGTTGATGCCGTGAACGATGTTCTTCAGCTTGCCCTTGCCAGGCGCGGTCAGAACAACGCGGTCGATACCCGGGCAGGCCAGGTGCTGACCCAGGCCGTCGGCGTCACGCCATACACCGGTGTTGTCCACCAGCAGCGCGTCTTTGATGCCGTACTGGGTGTAATCCACCTCGGTCGGGTTCTTCGCGTAGATCACCTGGATCAGGTTACCGTTGGCGGTGATGGTGTTGTTTTCTTCGTCGATGGTAATGGTGCCGTTGAACGAACCGTGTACCGAATCGCGGCGCAGCAGGCTGGCGCGTTTGGTCAGGTCGTTCTCGGCGCCTTTGCGCACGACGATGGCACGCAGACGCAGACCGTCGCCACCACCGGTTTTCTCGATCAGGATGCGCGCCAGCAGACGGCCGATACGACCGAAGCCGTAAAGAACAACGTCAGTGCCTTTGCGGGCCGAGGCGTTTTGCTGACCAACCACGTCAGCCATCTCTTCACGCACGAATTGCTCGGCGCTGCGGCCGTTGCCTTCATTGCGGAATTTGAACGCCAGCTTGCCCAGATCCACCGACGCCGCGCCGAGCTTGAGCTCGCTCATGGCCTTGAGCAGTGGGAATGTTTCGTGGACGGAGAGTTCGCTGTCGTCGGAAGAACGGTGGCGAGCAAAGCGGTGAGCTTTGAGAATCGCGATGACAGACTGGTTGATCAGGCTGCGGCCATAGATCGAGCTAACCACGTTGTTATTGCGGTAGAGCTGACCGATAAGCGGGATCATCGCTTCTGCGAGTGCTTCACGGTCGATCCATTCACCAAGACACTGGTCGGGCTTCTGAGTCACGGTAACCTTCCACATGTAGGGGCAGAAAAAAGGGGCTACATTATGCCGCCGACAAGCCCTTTCAGCAATGCGCGCTTGTCGCGCAATCGGTAACAAAATCCCGTTCAAAAAATTTACGCCTTTCTCCAGCCCAGTAAAACCGGGGCTTTCAGCGCAGTCAATTTTTCGACGACTGTTAGACGATGTCTGTAACCCTCCGTAACACCGCCCGGTTTCGGCACTACATAACCACGAAAAAAGTGCCCGTTTTTATGGTTACCACTACATTTCGTCCAAACCGTGAAGATAGACGCAGTCTGCAACTGACAGGCGGCACCGGAGGCCGCTACAATTACCGACTTTGTCGCAACGCCTGGAGCTCAACCTTCCGTGCCTGTTCTGCGTCTACCGCTACTCCCTGCCGAAGCAGGTAAACAGCATTGGGGCAATCTGCCCGGTGCCGCCCTCAGCCTGGCGATTGCCGAGGCTGCCAGCGCTGCCAAGCGCTTCACCCTGCTGCTGACCGCCGACAGCCAAAGTGCCGAACGGCTGGAACAGGAGCTGAGTTTCTTCGCCCCGGATTTGCCCGTGCTGCATTTCCCCGACTGGGAAACCCTGCCCTACGACCTGTTCTCGCCGCACCAGGACATCATTTCCCAGCGCATCGCCAGCCTCTATCGCCTGCCGGAACTGGCCCACGGTGTGCTGGTGGTGCCGATCACCACCGCCCTGCACCGTTTGGCGCCGACCAAATTCCTGCTCGGCAGCAGCCTGGTGCTGGACATCGGCCAGAAGCTCGACGTCGAACAGATGCGCGCGCGGCTCGAAGCCAGCGGCTATCGCTATGTCGACACGGTGTATGAGCACGGCGAGTTCACCGTACGCGGCGCGCTGATCGACCTGTTCCCTATGGGCAGCAAGCTGCCCTATCGCATCGACCTGTTCGATGACGAAATCGAAACCCTGCGCACCTTCGATCCGGAAACCCAGCGTTCGATCGACAAGGTCGAGTCGGTCAAGCTGCTGCCGGCTCGTGAGTTCCCACTGCAGAAAGACGCAGTCACCCGCTTCAAGGCACGCTTTCGCGAGCGCTTCGACGTCGACTTCCGCCGCTGCCCGATCTTTCAGGACCTGAGCAGCGGCATCACCCCGGCCGGTATCGAGTACTACCTGCCGCTGTTCTTCGACGAAACCTCGACCTTGTTCGATTACCTGCCCCAGGACACTCAGGTGTTCTCGCTGCCGGGCATCGAGCAAGCGGCGGAAAATTTCTGGAACGACGTGCGCAACCGTTATGAAGAACGCCGCGTCGATCCTTCGCGTCCTTTATTGCCACCGGCCGAACTGTTCCTGCCGGTGGAAGACTGCTTTGCGCGCCTGAAGAACTGGCCGCGGGTCGTCGCCAGTCAGCAGGATGTTGAAAGCGGCGTGGGCCGTGAACGCTTCCCGGCGCACGCGCTGCCGGATCTGGCCATCGAAGCCAAGGCCACGCAACCGCTGGCGGCGCTGGCAGGTTTCCTCGAAGAATTCCCCGGGCGCGTGCTGTTCACCGCTGAATCGGCGGGTCGTCGCGAAGTCCTGCTGGAACTGCTGGAACGTCTGAAGCTGCGGCCGAAAACCGTCGACAGCTGGCCGGACTTCGTCGCCAGCAAGGATCGTCTGGCGATCACTATCGCTCCGCTCGACGAAGGTCTGCTGCTCGACGACCCGGCACTGGCGCTGGTCGCGGAAAGTCCGCTGTTCGGTCAGCGCGTCATGCAACGTCGTCGCCGCGAGAAGCGCAGCGACGTCAGCAACGATGCGGTGATCAAGAACCTCACGGAGCTGCGCGAAGGCGCGCCGGTGGTGCATATCGATCACGGCGTCGGCCGCTACCTGGGCCTGACGATTCTGGAAATCGACAATCAGGCCGCCGAATTCCTCACCCTCGAATACGCCGAGAACGCCAAGCTCTACGTGCCGGTCGCCAACCTGCACCTGATCGCACGCTACACCGGCAGCGACGATTCGCTCGCGCCGCTGCATCGCCTCGGCTCGGAAACCTGGCAGAAAGCCAAGCGCAAAGCCGCCGAGCAGGTGCGCGACGTCGCCGCTGAACTGCTCGACATTTATGCCCGTCGCGCCGCCCGTGAAGGTTATGCCTTCGCCGACCCGAAGGCCGATTACGCTACGTTCAGCGCCGGTTTCCCGTTCGAAGAAACTCCCGACCAGCAAGCCACCATCGAGGCCGTGCGCGAGGATATGCTCGCGCCAAAACCGATGGATCGCCTGGTCTGTGGCGACGTCGGTTTCGGCAAGACCGAAGTGGCCATGCGCGCCGCGTTCATTGCTGTGCACGGCGGTCGTCAGGTGGCGATTCTGGTGCCGACCACGCTGCTCGCCCAGCAGCATTACAACAGCTTCCGCGACCGCTTCGCCGACTGGCCGGTGACGGTCGAAGTGATGAGCCGCTTCAAGTCGGCCAAGGAAGTCAACGCGGCAATCGCCGATCTGGCGGAAGGCAAGATCGACATCGTTATCGGCACGCACAAGCTGCTGTCCGACGACGTGAAGATCAAAAACCTCGGGCTGGTGATCATCGACGAAGAACACCGTTTCGGCGTGCGCCAGAAGGAACAGCTCAAGGCCCTGCGCAGCGAAGTCGACATCCTCACCCTGACCGCTACGCCGATCCCGCGCACGCTGAACATGGCAGTGTCGGGCATGCGCGACCTGTCAATCATCGCCACTCCGCCGGCTCGACGCCTGTCGGTGCGCACTTTCGTCATGGAACAGAACAAGAGCACGGTCAAAGAGGCGTTGCTGCGTGAACTGCTGCGTGGCGGTCAGGTTTACTACCTGCACAACGATGTGAAGACCATCGAGAAATGCGCCGCCGACCTCGCCGAACTGGTGCCGGAAGCGCGTATCGGTATCGGCCACGGGCAGATGCGCGAGCGTGAACTCGAACAGGTGATGAGCGATTTCTACCACAAGCGCTTCAACGTGCTGATCGCCTCGACCATCATCGAGACCGGCATCGACGTGCCGAGCGCCAACACCATCATCATCGAGCGCGCCGACAAGTTCGGTCTGGCGCAGTTGCACCAGTTGCGTGGTCGCGTCGGTCGCAGTCACCACCAGGCTTACGCCTACCTGCTGACGCCGCCGCGCCAGCAGATTACCTCGGATGCGGAAAAGCGTCTGGAGGCGATCGCCAACACCCAGGACCTCGGCGCCGGTTTCGTCCTGGCCACCAACGACCTGGAAATCCGTGGCGCCGGCGAACTGCTCGGCGATGGTCAGAGCGGGCAGATTCAGGCGGTCGGTTTCACCCTGTATATGGAGATGCTCGAGCGCGCGGTGAAGTCGATCCGCAAAGGCGAGCAACCCAACCTCGATCAACCGCTTGGCGGCGGCCCGGAAGTCAATCTGCGGGTGCCGGCGCTGATTCCGGAAGATTATCTGCCGGATGTGCACGCGCGGCTGATTCTGTATAAACGCATCGCCTCGGCCACCGATGAGGAAGGGCTCAAGGATCTGCAGGTCGAGATGATCGACCGCTTCGGCCTGCTGCCGGAGCCGACCAAGAACCTGGTGCGGATCACCGCGTTGAAACTGCAGGCGGAAAAGCTCGGCATCAAGAAGGTCGATGGCGGGCCGCAAGGCGGACGCATCGAGTTCGAAGCGCAGACGCCGGTTGACCCGATGACCCTGATCAAGCTGATCCAGACGCAGCCCAAACGCTACAAGTTCGAAGGCGCAACGATGTTCAAATTCCAGGTGCCGATGGAGCGCCCGGAAGAACGTTTCAATACTGTCGAGGCGCTGTTTGAGCGCCTCATCCCGAAATCCGCTTGAAGGACGCCCGATGCGCCTGTTCCGCTCTCTGACTTTGTTGCTTGCCTCGCTCTTGATGACAGTGGCAGCACCAGCGGCGTTTGCCGATGACACGTATCAGGTCGAAATGATTCTGGTGCGCCAGAATGCCGTGCCCGCAATCGTCAGCCGCGCAGCGCCGGAAGACTGGGCCGCTGGCGCCCAGCGTTTGGGCAACGACAGCCAGCGCACGCCGGCGCTCAATGATGTGGTAACCAAACTCACGGCCAGTGGCGAGTACACGGTGCTGATGCACAAAGCCTGGCAGCAGAGCCTCGGCGAAGCGCCAGCGAAAGTCGCAGTCAGTGAAGGTCAGGAGCAGTTCGGCCAGTTCCCCATCGAGGGCACGCTGGAAATGAAACTCGGCCGCTTCACCGACGTGACCGCCGACTTCTGGGTCAATCAGATCGACGCCAATGGCCTGGTCACCGCCAGTGAGCGTCTGCGCCAGGACAGCCACACCAAGAACGGCCAGCTCAACTACCTCGACAACGGTCATCTGGCCTTGCTGATCAAGATCACTTCCCTCACCGCGCCAGCGCCGCGGGAAGCGCCTGAAGTCGTGCCGGACTGATCGAAGTCCTTATGCCGCCGCCCCTGAGCAAACCGCTGGCCCCGTCGTGGGTCAGCCGATTCAAAGAACAGAGTCTGGAGCGCGGCCGTCGCTACGCTTTGGAGAATCGGGTGCGCATCGCCCAGGTCGGCGATGCGACCATCACCGCCAGTTGCGAAGGTTCTGGCGGCAGTGTCTACCGGCAGACTATCCATCTGCGCGAGTCAGCCAAAGCCACCCTGCTGCTGGTCGACGCCACCTGCACCTGTCCGGTGCGCAGCAACTGCAAACACTGCGCTGCGGTGCTGCTGAAAATCCAGGAAACCCTCGACTACCCCGCCGCCGCGAAAGATGCCGAACTGCTGGAGAAACTCCAGGCGGTGCTGGAAAACCGCAGCCCGAAAGCGCCGCCGCAAGTGCTGGTGGACAACGTGCAGCCGGTGCCGCGCCTGTGGCTGGCCAGTGTCGAGTTCAGCGCTTTCGAGCCGCGTAATGGCAAGATGCAGCGCTACATTCAACACCGCGCGGCGCTGTCGTTCAGCTATCTGGACGAATACGTCAGCGGGCAAAAGCACAGCGATATCCTGATCCGTCAGGAAGCCCAGACCTTGCGGATAAAACGCCACCCGGATGTTGAACAGTCCTACCGCGAGCAGTTAAGAATCCTCGGGTTTCGCATCGCCACAAGGCAGAGCAAAGCTCTGCCGGAAAGCGCCGGCGAACTCTACGAAATGGTCAACGACAGCGCCTGGCTGACCTTCACCCTCAACGATCTGCCGAAGTTGCGCAGCCAGGGCTGGGAGTTGCAGATCGATGAAGAATTCGGCTTCGACCTGACCGCCGTCGACGACTGGTACGCCACCGTCGAACAGGCGCCGGAGCGCGACTGGTTCGATCTGGAACTGGGCATTATCGTCAACGGCGAACGCCTGAGCCTGCTGCCGATCCTGCTCAATCTGATGCGCTCGCACACCGAGATCCTCAACCCGGAACGCCTCGCCCGTCGTCGCGATGACGAATTGATTCTGGTAAACATTCCGCAACGCACCAGCGAGCACGGCCCGTTGCAGGTGGCGCTGCCGCTCGGCCGCTTGAAGCCGGTATTGATGACGCTGGGCGAGTTCTATTTGCAGGAGCCGGGCGAAACCACCCTGCGCCTGAGCAAGGCTGATGCCACCCGACTCAATTCGCTGGAAGGGCTACCGCTGCTGTGGGAAGGCGGCGAGCAGATCCGCACCTTCGCTCAGCGCCTGCGCGACATCCGCGATTTCAGCGCCGAAGCGCCGCAAGGCTTGAACGCAACGCTGCGCCCCTACCAGCTCGAAGGCTTGAGCTGGATGCAATCGCTGCGGCAACTGGAAGTCGGCGGGATTCTTGCGGATGACATGGGTCTGGGCAAAACCCTACAGACCCTGGCGCATATTCTCACCGAGAAGAACGCCGGACGCCTCGATCGCCCGTGCATGGTGGTGATGCCGACCAGCCTGATCCCCAACTGGCTCGACGAGGCCGCGCACTTTACTCCGCAACTGAAAGTACTCGCGCTGTACGGCGCCAGCCGCAAAAAGCATTTCGACAATCTCGCCGACTTCGATCTGATCCTGACCACCTACGCCCTGCTGCCCAAGGACGTCGAGCGTCTGGCCAAACAGCCGCTGCACGTACTGGTGCTGGACGAAGCGCAGTACATCAAGAATCCCAACAGCAAAGCCGCCCAGGCCGCGCGCGAGCTGAATGCGCGCCAGCGCCTGTGCCTCAGCGGTACGCCGCTGGAAAACCACTTGGGTGAGCTGTGGTCGCTGTTTCACTTCCTGCTGCCGGGCTGGCTCGGCGACGTGAAGAGCTTCAATGCCGACTACCGCGTGCCGATCGAAAAGCGCGGCAGCGAAGTCAGACTGCAACACCTCAACGGTCGGATTAAACCGTTTCTGCTGCGCCGCACCAAAGAGCAGGTCGCCACTGAGCTGCCGCCGAAAACCGAAATCATCCATTGGGTCGAACTCAACGAAGCGCAGCGCGATGTGTACGAAACCATGCGCCTGGCGATGGACAAGAAAGTCCGCGACGAGATCACCCGCAAAGGTGTGGCGCGCAGCCAGATCATCATTCTCGAAGCACTGCTCAAGCTGCGTCAGGTCTGCTGCGACCTGCGTCTGGTCAACGACGCCACCCTGCCCGCACGCGGCAGCACCTCGGGCAAACTCGACAGCCTGATGGAAATGCTTGAGGAATTGTTCGAAGAAGGTCGGCGGATTCTGCTGTTCTCGCAATTCACTTCGATGCTGTCGTTGATCGAGGACGAACTGAAAAAACGCAAGGTCGCCTATGCCCTGCTCACCGGCCAGACCCGTGACCGGCGCACCCCGGTAAAGGAATTCCAGAGCGGCAAGCGTCAGATCTTTCTGATCAGCCTGAAGGCTGGCGGTGTCGGTCTGAACCTGACCGAAGCCGATACGGTGATTCACTACGACCCGTGGTGGAACCCGGCGACCGAGAACCAGGCCACCGATCGGGCCTATCGCATTGGCCAGGAAAAACCGGTGTTCGTGTACAAGATGATTGCCCGGGGAACGGTAGAAGAGAAGATTCAGCACCTGCAGAAGGAAAAGTCCGACCTCGCCGCGGGCGTGCTCGATGGGCGCAAGGCCGGAGACTGGAAGTTGCAGAGCGATGACATCGAAGCGCTGTTTGCGCCGTTGCCGGACAAGATCGACAAGCGTTGAAATCGTCGTCGCCGGTTGGATAGTTATTGCGAGCAGGCTCACTCCTACAGTTTGAAATGCGTTCCCCTGTAGGAGTGAGCCTGCTCGCGAAAGGCATCACCTCGGTCAAACGATTGAAACCGAAGCTCAATCCCTGGAAACCGGCAACGGCGCAAACAACGCTTCGATATCACTCTGTTCGAGTTTGAATCCCCCCGTCGTGCCCCCCTCAAGCACCGCCCCGGCCAGCGCAGCCTTCTCCTGCTGCAACGCCTGGATCTTCTCCTCGACGGTGCCTTTGGCAATCAATTTGTAGACGAACACCGGATTGTTCTGGCCGATACGATAAGCCCGATCAGTCGCCTGATTCTCCACGGCCGGGTTCCACCACGGGTCGAAGTGAATCACCGTGTCCGCCGCCGTCAGGTTCAGACCGGTACCGCCGGCCTTGAGACTGATGAGGAACAACGGCACCTTGCCGCCCTGAAAATTCTTGACTGGCGTGCGCCGGTCGGTGGTGTCGCCGGTCAGCAACGAATAACCGAGCCCACGCTGCTGCAACTCCTCCTCGATCAGCGCCAGCATCGAGGTGAACTGGGAGAACAGCAGAATTCTGCGACCTTCACCGAGCAATTCTTCAAGCATCTCCATCAGGCTGGTCAGCTTGCCGCTGCCCGAGCGCAACGCCTTCGCCGTGAGCGGCATGTTGATCAAGCGCAGATCGCAGCAGACCTGACGCAGCTTGAGCAGCGCATCGAGAATGATGATCTGACTGCGCGCCACGCCGCTGCGGGCGATTTCGTCGCGGACCTTTTTGTCCATCGCCACGCGCACCGTTTCATAGACGTCGCGCTGACCATCGCTGAGTTCGACCCAGTGAATGATCTCGGTTTTCGGCGGCAACTCGGTAGCGACCTGATCCTTCTTGCGCCGCAGCAAAAACGGCTTGATCCGCGCCGTCAGGTGCTGCATGCGCTGCACGTTGCCGTGCTTCTCGATCGGTGTGCGGTAATCGCGGTTGAACGACTTGCTGTCGCCGAGCCAGCCGGGCATGAGGAAATGGAACTGCGACCACAGCTCCCCGAGGTGGTTTTCCAGTGGCGTACCGCTCAGACACAAGCGCTGACGGGCCTGCAAGTCACGTGCGGCCTGTGCGGCTTTGCTCAGCGGGTTCTTGATGTTCTGCGCTTCGTCGAGAATCAGTACGCTCCACGCCTGCGGCTGCAACGTTTCCAGATCCCTGGGCAGCAATGCGTAAGTGGTCAGCACAAGGTCGTATTCGGCGAGATTGGCGAAGTCTTTTTGCCGCCCGGTGCCGTGCAGCGCCAGGACTTTCAACTGCGGCGTGAAGCGCTCGGCTTCATCAAGCCAGTTGGGAATCAGGCTGGTCGGCATCACCGCCAGTGCCGGGCAATCGAGGCGCCCGGCGTGCTTTTCCGTGAGCAGGTGCGCCAGGGTCTGCAGGGTTTTGCCCAGGCCCATGTCATCGCCAAGAATGCCGCCGACCTCCAGCTCGCGCAGGGTTTGCATCCAGTTCAAGCCTTCGAGCTGATACGGGCGCAGTTGCGCATTGAGACCGGCCGGCGCAGCAACGTGGGCGTGACTGGAATTCTGCAGGCGCCTGGCAAAAGTCCGCAGGCGTTCGCCGCCCTGCCAATCCAGCGGCACGCCATCGAGCATACTCAGGCGCGCGGCGTCTGGAGCGGTCAAGCGCAGTGCATCGCCCTGATGTCCGCCCAGGTACAGCTCGCCCAGCGTCGCCATCAGCGGTTTGACCCGACTCAGCGGCAACGCGACCTTGGCACCCGCCTGGTCGCCAAAACCGTTGGGCTTGAGTTCGATCAGGAGTTTTTCGTCATCGCTGCGTTGCGCCAGATTGACCGGGTCGAGCAAGCGCGGCTGGGTGCGCAGCAGATGCAGAAGGATCGGCAGCAAGCTGTAGCGCTCGCCATTGACGACGATGCCCAACTGCAAATCAAACCACTGATGTCCGGCCTCTTCTTCGACCTCGGCGTACCACTGTTCAACCGGTTGCACATTGAAATGGAAGCCGGGACTGATCTCGATTTTCCAGTCTGCGGCGCGCAGTGTGGCAAGCCCTTCGTGCATGAATCCGAGCCAGGCGGAATCATCCGCCAAGGTAAACATCTCGCCGGGACGATCCATGGCGCTCTTGCGCGTGGCTTTTTTGAAGCCGTGCTTTTGCAGGCTCTGGCGCAGCTTCTTTTCCAGCGCAGGCTGGCGTTGAATGCGCTGGGTTTCACTGCCATTGAGGATCATCACTTCCGGATTACGATCCACCGCCGGCTGACCGTTGTAGGTAAACACCAGAGCGGCGCGGTGCTCCAGAACGTATTCCCAGCGCGAACGCTCCCGGCCGCTGACCAGTGTCAGTAGCGGCTGCGGGAGCACGTCATCGATGATTCGTTCGGTGAGCTTGTGCGGCGGCGGGATTCTGCTCGTCGCGCTCATGCGATGACTGAACTGCATGGCCTGACGCGCCGGAATGTCAGGAGCCAGGGTCAAGTGGCAGGCTAGTTTTTCTTCCAGCTCAGTGAACAGCGGGCCAACCTGGCGCTGCTCGCGATCGAGGTAATAAAGCGGCTCCAGCGCCAGCACGGTTTCCTGTACGGCTTCGGCACTGCTCCACTGCGCGCGGAAGCCGCCGTCGGCCCGCTCGGCCCAAGAGAACTGGCCCACGCGTTTCGCGCCCGGCGTCAGGGGCTGCAAGTCTTCGAAGTCGAGGAACAGGCGCGAGGTGCGCAGGAGCATTTCCAGCAGTTCGGCGCCACTGCTGCCTTCCAGCGGATAGCCGCTGTAATAGGCGTGATGGGAGTGCATGGCGACCAGCAGCCTGGCGACGCGCAGATCCAGCTCGGACAGGTAGCCGGGCTGGCGCATGAGCATGTCCGAGAGCGAATACATCGGTTTTACTTCGCGCAACTCGCCGCTCTTGAGCTGATAGACCTTGAAAATATCGAGCAGCCACTTGCCGTTCGCAGGCGTCGGTTTGAGCTTGTAAAACAGACGCGTGCCTGCGGTTTGCGCACTCTCTTCAGCAGGCTTGGCCGGCACGGGAATTGTCGACAGCCAATGCTCCAGGGCCCGGCCCAAGGGGACCGCTGCGTCACTTTCAGACGTATCGTCGTCAGTGCCCTGCAGGTGATAGAGCACCGCTGCACAATGCTTGCAATCGATCGCAACGGGACAGGTACACAAGCACCGCAAATTAACCGTTCCCAGGCGATCTTCGGACAGGTAGATGCTTTGCTCATACGCCTGAAGTTCCGAACCGACACAGAACGCCTCGATCTTTTTGTCATCGATTTCGATGATCTCGACCCGGTCATCGGCAGCATAAGCGCGGGCTTTGGCCAACGCCTTGCTAGTGAATGCGTGGGTCCATATCAGCCCTTTAAGCCGCTCGATGAAAATGCTCACGGACAGTCCTTAGCTGGCCAGCACCCGTGCCAACGTAGATTTCACCTTGCCCATGCCATCGTGCAGTGCCTGCTCGATTTCGGCCATGGTGATCACTTCTGTGGTCTTGCCCGCGGCTGGATTCACCACCAGTGCGAGACAGGCGTAATCCAGATCCAGCTCACGGGCCAGGGCGGCTTCCGGCATGCCGGTCATGCCAACGATGTCGCAGCCGTCACGTTCCAGTCGGACGATCTCCGCGACCGTTTCCAGACGTGGGCCCTGGGTGCAGGCGTACACGCCCTGATCGCTGTATTCGCAGCCTTCAGCGGCGACCGCGGCAATCAGTTGCTGACGCAACGGCTCGCTGTAGGGAAAGCTGAAATCGATATGAGTGACGTGTTCCAGATCATCGGCGAAATAGGTGTGCTCGCGCCCGCTGGTGTAGTCGACGATCTGATGCGGCACGCAGAAATGCCCGGTGCCCATGGCCGAATGAATCCCGCCGACCGCATTCACTGCGATGATCGCTTCGGCACCGGCCTGCTTCAATGCCCAGAGGTTGGCGCGGTAGTTGACCTTGTGTGGCGGAAAGCGGTGCGGGTGACCGTGACGGGCGAGGAACAGCACTTCCTTGCCAGCGTACTCACCAATCTGCACTTCGGCCGAAGGCGCACCGTAAGGAGTGTCGACTGCCAGCGACTGGCGGATGCTCAAACCTTCGAGCTGAGTCAGGCCGGTGCCACCGATGATTGCGTAAACGGTCATAACGAAAAATCCTTAATCGATCAGTTGGGCGTCTTTGAGCGCGCCGAGGGCGGTGAGCCAACGGGGGTCCTGACGATAATCGGTGCTGGCGAAAGCCTGACCGCGCATCTTCGCGATACGCGCGGACGGCTTGACCTTCATGCGCTGGGCGGCGCTGAGGGCCAGTTCGGCAGCGGCGCGGTCGTTGCACACCAGGCCCATGTCGCAGCCAGCAGTGAGCGCAGCTTCGATGCGACTGGCGGCGTCCCCGACCACATGGGCGCCGGCCATCGACAGATCATCACTGAAGATAACGCCATCGAACTGCAACTCGCCGCGCAGGATCTCCTGTAGCCAGCGCCGGGAAAAGCCGGCGGGCTGTGAGTCAACTTGCGGATAGATGACGTGGGCCGGCATGACGGCGGCCAGGTGTTTGCTGAGTTTGGCAAACGGCACGAGATCGTTGGCGCGGATCTCGTCGAGGCTGCGCTCGTCGTTCGGGATCGCCACGTGGGAGTCGGCTTCGGCCCAACCGTGGCCGGGGAAATGTTTGCCGGTGGCGGCCATGCCGGCGCTGTTCATGCCGCGAATGAATGCGCCTGCGAGCAAGGCAGCACGCTCGGGATCGCCTTCGAAAGAACGGGTTCCGACCACGGCGCTGCGCTGATAGTCCAGATCCAGCACCGGGGCGAAACTCAGGTCGAGCCCGACCGCCAGCACTTCGGTGGCCATGATCCAGCCGCATTGCTCGGCGAGGTATTCGGCGTTCGGGTTGTCGGCGATGGCGCGCATGGCCGGCAGACGGACGAAACCCTGACGCAGGCGCTGCACGCGCCCGCCCTCCTGATCCACCGCCAGCAACAGATCCGGACGAATCGCACGGATAGCCGCGCTGAGTTCACGCACCTGGCGCGGGTGCTCGATGTTACGGGCGAAAATGATCAGGCCGCCCACTTCGGGCTGACGCAACAATTGGCGATCTTCGGCCGTCAGCCAGGTACCGGCGACGTCCACCATCAACGAGCCTTGCAGGCCAGCAGTCATAGAGATTCCTTGAAAACGAAAAACCCGACCTGCCTGTGTTCGCTACCGTGGGCAGCGCCCGGACGGTCAGCAGAACTCATGCAGATCGGGTTCAGTACGAGAGTCGGCATGGCCGGCTAGCTTAGCGGATCCCCGCTGCCGCGCCCACCCGTGCGCGGTCAAACCTTGGCGGCGACCGGCGTGGATTTGCTGCGCGGCCGCAATTGCGCACTGGCCATGGCTGTATCGGTAACGCCGGTTTCGGCGCGCATGCCGGCGGCGAGGAACGGCACCATCAGGCGCATCACTTGCTCAATGGACGTGTTGACGCCGAAATCGGTTTCGGCAATCGCGCGCAAGGCCTTGATCCCGGACATGCTGAACGCGGCGGCGCCAAGCATGAAGTGCACGCGCCAGAACAGCTCGATCGGCGGAATGCGGGGCGCCGCTTCGTTGACCAAGAGCATGTAGCGGCGGAACACCTTGCCGTACATGTCTTCCAGATAACGCCGCAAGTGGCCCTGGCTCTGGCTGAATGCGAGGCCGAGCAAGCGCATGAAAATAGACAGGTCGTTGCCGCTGCGAGGCTGCACGACGAGCGCTTGCTCGACGAGGATTTCCAGCAACTCTTCGAGCGTCGGCTTGTTTTCCGGCTTGGCCTGACGGCGCTCGAGCTCTTTGTCGAGACTGACGCAGAATGGTCCGAGAAAACGCGAAAACACCGCCTGGATCAGCGCCTTCTTAGAGCCGAAGTGATAATTCACCGCAGCCAGATTGACGCCAGCCTTGCTGGTGATCAAACGCAATGAGGTTTCAGCGAATCCTTTCTCCGCGAACAACTGCTCGGCAGCATCAAGAATGCGTTCAACGGTTTCCGACTGGGCCATGGCTACTCCGCCTGACAAACACTTGTTTGAAACATACGTTTCAGCCTGTGCCTTGTCAAGCCTGCCGGTTCGTTTTGGGAATGGTCGGTCAGCTATTTAACCACACAAGACCACAGCATTAATAAGTGCCCTTGGCGACCGCTCGGCGGGCGGCAAAAAAACGACCATTGCCAAGAGCGCTTCACTGTATATAATCCCAGTCACTGTATAAAAAGACAGAGCGATCAATATGCTAAAGCTGACGCCACGCCAAGCCGAGATTCTGGCCTTTATCAAACGTTGCCTAGAAGACAACGGCTATCCGCCCACCCGTGCGGAAATCGCTCAGGAACTGGGTTTCAAATCGCCCAATGCGGCGGAAGAACATCTCAAGGCCCTGGCCCGCAAGGGCGCGATCGAGATGACGCCCGGCGCTTCCCGCGGCATCCGTATTCCCGGATTCGAAGCCAAGGCCGACGACTCCACCCTGCCGATCATTGGCCGAGTGGCTGCCGGCGCGCCGATCCTCGCCCAGCAGCACATCGAAGAATCCTGCAACATCAACCCGACCTTCTTCCATCCTCGCGCCGACTACCTGTTGCGTGTGCACGGCATGAGCATGAAGGACATCGGCATTTTCGACGGTGATCTATTGGCCGTACATACCACCCGTGAAGCACGTAACGGCCAGGTCGTGGTTGCCCGTATCGGCGACGAAGTCACGGTCAAGCGCTTCAAGCGGGAAGGCAGCAAAGTCTGGCTGATCGCCGAAAACCCCGAGTTTGCCCCTATCGAAGTCGACCTGAAAGATCAGGAACTGGTGATTGAAGGCTTGAGTGTCGGCGTCATTCGCCGCTAAAGGAGGCTCCATGCAGTTCCCACACACACCTCAGCAAACACAACTGCCTTTATTCGAAGCGTTTCTGGCCCAGCCTATGGCGCCGATTCTGAAAGACGTGGTCGAGCGTGATTGGAATGCCAAACCCGATGCCTTCAGTGAACTGTCACTGCGTGGTGCTGCCGGGAACTGCCTGAACCTGCTCGCACCGATCCTGCGCGAGCTCAGCGAGGATCAGGATGCTCGCTGGCTGACGCTGATCGCTCCGCCCGCCAGCCTGACGCAAACCTGGCTGCGCGATGCCGGACTGAATCGCGAACGCATTCTGCTGCTGCAACCGCGGGGCACTCAAAGCGCGCAGCAACTGGCGTGCGAAGCGTTGCGCCTGGGCCGCAGCCATACCGTGGTGACCTGGCTCAACCCGTTGAACGCCAACTCGCGGCAACAACTGATCAGCGCCGCGCGTACGGGCGAAGCTCAGAGTCTGAACATTCGTTTGGGGTAATTGCCTTGCGGTGCGCGCTGTGTGAAGCGCAGGGCTTCTCCATGGATAGAGAAGCCGATCTGAAGCGCAAGCGATCGAGAAAAGCTCAAGGCGTGGATCAATGAAGAACCCGCGGCCCCTCTTCCTTATCAAACTCGCCTTCAACCATACGCCCTGCCATCTGCACGCCGACGCTCAGCATCGCTTTGGCAATTTCGACGTGCTGGCCTTGCAGGAACGCCTTGGCATCCTCGGAGAAATCCAGCGTCACCAGGGAACCTTCGTCCTCAGCCCTGCGCAGTTCGATTCGGCCGTCTGGTAACTCGACAATTTCTAGAAAGGACGTTGGCATATAAGTCTGTTCTCCACGAAAGGCAGCGATTATATAGACATCATTCGAGCTTCGCTCGGGATCTTGACCAGCAGCATGTTTCTGATTGCCACTGCATCAAACCCCGTCAGCACTCGTTCAAGCCTTCACGGAATCTAATGGCCAAGCCTTTGAGGCTCTGTCGCCAGCTCTCCAGCTCCTCTCGACTCAGCTCTTCTGGCGCCTCTTCTTCATCCAGGTTGACGGCCTGAATCAGCGGCTGTGTCACGTCGCCTTTCGGCTTGCGTGGCACCCTGGGAGGTTGAAACAGTGCCGCGTGCGCCGCCAGCAGTTTGGCCAGCCAGGTTTCCGGGTTCCCGGCCAGCTCGACCATTTCTGCCAGCTCCGGGATAGCGATCGATTCCAGGACTTCCTGCTTCAGCAACTCCTCCGCCCTCGGCGAATTGGCCTGCGGTAGCCGGTAAAAACCGGCAATCTCATGACACAGACCCAGCAGTGCGCCGTAGAGGTGGAACAGCGCCGACTCACGCCCGGCCTGAATCAGCGCCAGAGAATTCATCGCCCGCCCTTCTTCTGCACGAGCCAGAGCTTCCAGTGACAGGCCGGCGAAATAGATTTTCTGGTTGGTGCGGGTATAGAGTTCGTGGGCCATGACGGCAGCCTCCACAACGAAATAATTGCTTCACACAGGCCGGACAGTGTCGTGGATCAGCCAATGCCACCGCAAGCACAAAACAAAAAGGCCGCATGAAATCCTTAAGGTTTCATGCGGCCTTTTCGCTGTTCAGACTAACGCTTACTCAGCCTTGGCCTTCGCGCTGCGCTTGTCTTCAACTGTCCACTTGCCACCGTCGTAATACGCTTTCCAGCCTGTAGGCTTGCCGTCGACTTCGGTCTGCACGTATTGCTCCTTGGTCTTGCGGCTGTAGCGGATGACCGCCGGCAGACCGTCAGGATCCTTCTGCGGAGCTTCGCACAGGAAGTGGTACTTCGGATCGATCTCGTCCTTGTGCGGCAGAATCTCGATTACCAGCGGAGCACGGGTCTCGCGGTTTTTCGGGAACTGACTGGCGGCCAGGAACAGACCGGATGCGCCGTCGCGCAGGATGTAGGTGTCGTTGACCTTTTCGCATTTCAGCTCAGGCATCTTCACCGGATCCATCTTCGGTGGCGCTGCGTCACCGCTCTTCAGCAGTTTGCGGGTGTTTTTGCACTCCGGGTTGGTGCAACCGAAGAACTTGCCGAAACGACCGGTCTTGAGCTGCATCTCGCTGCCGCACTTGTCGCACTCCAGACTAGGACCTTCATAGCCCTTGATGCGATAGCTGCCCTCTTCGATTTCATAACCGGCGCAATCCGGGTTGTTGCCGCAGATGTGCAACTTGCGCTTTTCGTCCAGCAGGTAGGCGTCCATCGCCGTGCTGCAGATCGGGCAACGATGCTTGCCACGCAGTACCAGCGATTCCGATTCACCCTCGTCGTCCGCTGCAATTTCATCGCCCGGCACCAGGTTGACCGTGGCCTTGCAGCGCTCTTTCGGCGGCAGGCTGTAGCCCGAGCAGCCGAGGAACACGCCAGTCGAGGCAGTACGAATCTGCATCGGGCGGCCGCAGGTGGTGCACGGAATGTCGGTCATGACCGGCTGGTTGGCGCGCATCCCGCTGTCCGGGTTTTCCGCTACTTCGAGTTTCTTCTTGAAGTCGCCGTAGAACTCGTCCAGTACGTTTTTCCAGTCGCGCTCGCCTTGCGCCACGTCATCAAGGTTCTCTTCCATGCCGGCGGTGAAGCCGTAGTCCATGAGATTGGAGAAACTCTCGGAAAGACGCTCGGTGACGATGTCGCCCATCTTCTCCGAATAGAAACGGCGGTTGTGCAGCGTCACGTAACCGCGATCCTGAATGGTCGAAATGATCGCAGCGTAGGTCGAAGGACGACCGATGCCGCGCTTTTCCATTTCCTTGACCAGACTGGCTTCGGAGTAACGCGCCGGTGGCTTGGTGAAATGCTGCGACGGATCGAGCTTGATCAGCTTCATCACATCGCCCTGCGCCATATCCGGCAGCACGTCGTCATCGCCGGGCTTGGCAATTTGCGGCATCACGCGGGTGTAACCGTCGAACTTGAGGATCCGGCCCTTGGCGCGCAGTTCGAAGTCGCCAGCGCCAACGCTGACGGTGGTCGACAGGTACTGCGCCGGCAGCATCTGGCAGGCGAGGAACTGACGCCAGATCAGCTCATACAGACGCTCGGCGTCGCGCTCCATCCCCGCCAGTTTGCTCGGTGTGGTGTTGGCGTCGGAGGGACGAATCGCTTCGTGAGCCTCTTGCGCACCTTCCTTGCTGCTGTAGACGTTTGGCGATTCCGGCAGGTATTTCTTGCCGAACTCGTCTTCGATGTAAGTGCGCGCCATCGCTACGGCGTCGGCCGAGAGATTGGTCGAGTCGGTACGCATGTAAGTGATGTAGCCGGCTTCGTACAGACGCTGGGCCATCATCATGGTTTTCTTCACGCCGAAACCGAGGCGGTTGCTCGCGGCCTGCTGCAAGGTCGAGGTGATGAAAGGCGCCGACGGCTTGCTGCTGGTCGGCTTGTCTTCGCGCTTGACGATGCTGTAGCTGGAGGATTTGAGCTTCTCCAGCGCAGCCATGGCTTGGGCTTCGTTGAGCGGCTTGAAGGCTTCGCCTTTTTCGCGAGCCACTTCAAAACGCACGGTCGAGCCTTTGGCAGTGCCGAGATCGGCATGCACTTCCCAGTATTCTTCCGGGATGAACGCACGAATTTCGCGCTCACGCTCGACCACCAGTTTCACCGCTACCGATTGCACACGACCGGCGGACAGACCACGGGCGATCTTGGCCCACAGCAGCGGCGACACCATGTAGCCGACAACGCGATCGAGGAAGCGACGCGCCTGCTGGGCGTTGACACGATCGATGTCCAGCTCGCCCGGCTCGGAGAAGGCTTCCTGAATCGCCTTCTTGGTGATTTCGTTGAACACCACGCGCTTGTAGCGGCTGTCATCACCACCGATGGCTTCGCGCAGGTGCCAGGCAATGGCTTCCCCCTCGCGATCCAAGTCGGTTGCGAGATAGATGGTGTCAGCATCCTTGGCGAGCCGGCGCAGCTCTTCGATGACCTTCTCTTTACCCGGAAGGATCTCGTACTTGGCTTTCCAGCCGTGCTCGGGATCGACGCCCATACGCGAGACCAGCTGCTTGCGCGCTTTGTCTTTCGGCGAGAGCACCGGACCTTCGCCCGCAGCCGCCTTGCCACGCTTGGCGGCTGGCTCTTTGCTGGCGCTAGCCGAACCGCTGGTGGGCAGGTCTCGGATATGGCCGATACTCGACTTCACCACGTATTGGTTACCCAGATACTTGTTGATGGTCTTGGCCTTAGCCGGGGATTCCACAATGACCAGCGATTTGCCCATGGATCAGAAAATTCCTGAATTCTAGAAGTGAAAGGCGGTTGGCGCCTGACGCGGCACCGCTATATATAGTTGATACAAGGTGAGGTCAAGCGCAGGGTTCTCTGCGCAGTCGCCTCAAACCTTGGGAAAAAGGCTCGGTTCGGCTTGCACCAAAGCAAAGCGCGGCACCTGCTCGCCGTCAACCTCGACCGACTCGACAAACATGCTCAGCGGGCGCACCCAAAAGCCGTAATCGCCATACAGGGCTTGGTAAAAGACCACTTCTTCTTCGGTCTCGGAATGCCGCGCAATACTGAATACACGGTATTGCGGACCTTTGTAATGTTGATAGAGCCCAGGTTGTATCGGCATGCTTCGGCCCTCACTGAAATCTTTTCAAAAATAAATAAAAAACCCAAAAACAAAAACCGGGGCACTGGGCCCCGGCTTCCATCGACGAGACGCTTAAACGCGTTCGAAGACGGTGGAGATACCTTGGCCGAGACCAATGCACATAGTGGCCACCCCGAAGGTACCGCTATTCTGCTTCATCACGTTCAGCAGGGTGCCGGAAATACGCGCACCGGAGCAACCGAACGGGTGACCCAGGGCGATCGCGCCGCCGTGCAGGTTAACCTTCTCGTTCATCTTGTCGAGCACTTTCAGATCTTTCAGCACTGGCAGGGCCTGTGCAGCGAAAGCTTCGTTGAGCTCGAAGAAGTCGATATCGTTGATGCCAAGGCCCGCACGCTTCAGGGCTTTTTGTGTTGCCGGAACTGGACCATAGCCCATGATTGCCGGATCCACACCCGCCCCTGCCATCGAACGGATAACCGCCATTGGCTGGATGCCCAGATCCTGTGCACGCTGCGCCGACATCACGATCATGCACGAAGCACCATCAGTGATCTGCGACGAGGTACCAGCAGTCACGGTACCGCCCTTCGGATTGAATGCCGGTTTGAGCGCCGCCAGACTTTCCAGGGTAGTTTCCGGACGAATGGTTTCGTCGTAGTCGTACAGTTTCAGGAAACCGTTCTCGTCGTAACCCTGCATCGGGATGATTTCATCTTTGAACTTGCCTTCCACAGTTGCCTTGTGGGCCAACTGGTGAGAACGCACGCCAAAAGCATCCTGCTGTTCGCGGGTGATGCCGTGCATCTTGCCGAGCATTTCAGCGGTCAGGCCCATCATGCCCGAGGCTTTCGCCGCGTACAGCGACATATGCGGGTTCGGATCGACACCGTGCATCATGCTCACGTGGCCCATGTGCTCGACGCCGCCGACCACGAACACGTCACCGTTGCCGGTCATGATCGCTTGCGCAGCAGTGTGCAGTGCACTCATCGACGAGCCACACAGACGGCTGACGGTCTGGCCGGCCGAGGTGTGCGGAATCTGGGTCATCAGCGACGCCATGCGCGCGATGTTCCAGCCCTGTTCCAGGGTCTGGTTGACGCAGCCCCAGATCACGTCCTCGACTTCCGCCGGGTCGACCTTGCTGTTACGTTCCAGCAGTTTGCTGATCAGGTGCGCCGACATGTCTTCAGCGCGGGTGTTGCGGTGCATGCCGCCCTTGGAGCGGCCCATCGGAGTACGACCGAAGTCGACAATCACGACGTCTCTAGGATTCAAGCTCATAAGTTCACTCTCACTCTAGTTGGGGGCGCTTAACCGAAGAAGCTCTGGCCGTTTTTGGCCATTTCGCGCAGCTTCGCGGTCGGGTGGTACAGCGCGCCCAAATCAGCGTACTGGTCAGCCAGGGCAACGAACTCGGCAACACCGATCGAATCGATGTAGCGCAGCGCACCGCCACGGAATGGAGGGAAACCGATACCGTAGACCAGACCCATGTCGGCTTCGGCGGCGGTTTCGACGATGCCGTCTTCCAGGCAGCGCACGGTTTCCAAGCACAGCGGGATCATCATCCAGTTGATGATGTCTTCGTCCGTGACTTCGCGCTGCTCGTAAACGATCGGCTTGAGCACTTCCAGCACCGACGGATCGGCGACTTTCTTCTGCTTGCCTTTCTTGTCGGCCTCGTAGGCGTAGAAACCCTTGCCGTTCTTCTGGCCCAGGCGCTTGGCTTCGTACAGCACGTCGATGGCCGAACGACGGTCATCCTTCATGCGATCCGGGAAACCTTCAGCCATGACGTCACGACCGTGGTGACCGGTGTCGATGCCGACCACGTCCATCAGGTATGCCGGGCCCATTGGCCAGCCGAACTTCTCCATGACCTTGTCGATACGGACGAAGTCGACACCGGCGCTGACCAGCTTGGCGAAACCGCCGAAGTACGGAAACAGTACGCGGTTAACGAGGAAGCCCGGGCAGTCGTTGACGACGATCGGGTTCTTGCCCATTTTCTTGGCGTAGGCAACGGTGGTGGCAACAGCCAGTTCACTCGACTTTTCGCCACGGATCACTTCCACCAGCGGCATCATGTGCACCGGGTTGAAGAAGTGCATGCCGACGAAGTTTTCCGGACGCTTGAGGGCCTTGGCCAGCAGGCTGATGGAAATGGTCGAAGTGTTGGAGGCGAGGATGGTGTCCTCTTTGACCTGACCTTCGACTTCAGCCAGTACCGCTTGCTTGACCTTCGGGTTCTCCACCACAGCTTCGACGACCAGATCGACGTGACCGAAGTCGCCGTAGGACAGGGTCGGACGAATGGCGTTGAGCACTTCAGCCATCTTCGCGGCGGTCATGCGACCTTTGTCAACGCGACCAACCAGCAGCTTGGCGGCTTCGGCCAGACCCTGTTCGATACCGTGCTCGTTGATGTCCTTCATCAGGATCGGCGTGCCTTTGGAGGCCGACTGATAGGCGATACCGCCACCCATGATGCCAGCGCCGAGTACGGCGGCCTGCTTCACGTCTTTGGCGATTTCGTCGTAGGCCTTGGCCTTTTTCTTCAGTTCCTGATCGTTCAGGAACAGACCGATCAGGCTCTGCGCAGCAGAAGTCTTGGCCAGTTTGACGAAGCCTGCAGCCTCCACTTCCAGAGCTTTGTCGCGCCCGAAGTTCGCGGCTTTCTGGATGGTCTTGATCGCTTCGACCGGCGCCGGGTAGTTCGGACCCGCTTGACCGGCGACGAAACCTTTGGCGGTTTCGAAAGCCATCATCTGCTCAATGGCGTTCAACTTGAGTTTTTCAAGTTTCGGCTGACGCTTGGCCTTGTAGTCGAACTCACCGGAAATGGCGCGCTTGATCAGCTCGAGGGCAGCTTCCTGCAGCTTCTCGGGAGCAACCACGGCGTCGACGGCGCTGACTTTCAGCGCGTCTTCAGGGCGGTTTTCCTTGCCGGCGGCAATCCATTCGATGGCGTTATCGACGCCGATCAGGCGTGGCAGACGTACGGTACCGCCGAAGCCCGGGTAGATGCCCAGTTTGACTTCCGGCAGGCCGATCTTGGCCTTGGTGGACATGACGCGATAGTCGGCAGCCAGGCACATTTCCAGACCGCCACCGAGGGCGATGCCGTTGATGGCCGCGACGGTTGGCACGTTGAGGTCTTCGAAATCGCTGAAGATCTTGTTGGCTTCGAGATTGCCAGCAACCAGCTCGGCATCCGGCAGCTTGAAGTTGTCGACAAATTCGGTGATGTCGGCGCCGACGATGAACACGTCCTTGCCGCTGCTGACGATCACACCCTTGATCGAAGCATCTGCCTTGATGGTGTCTACGGCCTGACGCAGTTCGTTCAGGGTTAGACGGTTGAACTTGTTGACGGACTCACCCTTGAGGTCGAATTTCAATTCGACGATGCCACTTTCAAGAGCTTTAACCGTGATGGCTTTACCTTCGTAAATCATCAACTGATCTCCACGATATGGAAGCTGAACAGTACACGTCGGACGCAGGCATATGGCTCAGAAGGACGCTTTGTTCGTCGATGCTGATACCTGTCCGCCTGGCACACCCGCCAACGCGATAGTCGGGATTCTGTAGGAGCAGTCTGTAAGACAAACGCTCAATTCATACGCCCGTTTGATTCGGGTACGTCACATTCACGGAATTTCTGACAATTGTCAATCGCCCTAAATTCGGGCTGAAACGCGACTTTGCAGTCATTTCTGCACCATGATGAGCAGCAACACGCGCCCGCATGGTCAGCTATTCATAGAATCAATAGTTAGAAAAGTCGCCCTAATTCCCGCCGTGCCCTGTTCAGAAGGCTACGCTAGGTGGACTTCAGAGAATTTGCCGAGGCGAACCAAGCGTCTGCCGCGAAAAAGTTTACCGGCCTGCCTGGCCAACCCGCCCGACGAATCATGTCGGGCTTTTTAATGCGCGTCTGCCGGACGCATCACACCGTTGCAGTGAGAAAAATCGCCACGTCACGCGAGCGCTTTCAGCGTCGCGTCAATATCCTGCAAAACCGTCGCTTCGCCCTTCTCGCCCCAGTACAAGGCGATCATCTGCCTGTCCGCTTCGATCTTGAAAACATTGCCCGGCAATTTTTCGAAATAATCCAGCAGCGTCCGCTCATCACAGACTTCCTGCCACTGATTGACCCAGACTCCGGGAGCCTTCTGCCAGTAGGTCCAGCACGCCGGCTGACTGCCACGCCGCGGCCGGTGGTACTGGGCGCAGGGATTCGGCGGCTCAGGCAACAGCCAGTGCGGCCACTCCTGCGGCGCCAGCTGCATGGCCAGGCCGATGCGCCGCGCTTCCATGCGCAGGGCCATGCGCCCGCTCTGTGTACGCGATGGGCGCAACCATGCCAGCGGACTTAAAACTACCAGCAGGATTGACACCACCAGCCAGACCGTCATATCTGTACTCCCGATTTTTGATGAGCCCATTGTGTCACTAGCGAACCAATGCGCTTGAAACCAGCCATACTTACCAATATCGAACCCTCAGGAGGAGCACCTCATGCCCTACCACCACATACTGGTCGCTGTAGATCTGACCGAAGAGTGCGACCCTGTGATCCACCGCGCCCGCGAGCTGTCGGTGAGCAACGGTGCCAAGTTGTCGCTGGTGCACATCGTTGAACCGATGGCCATGGCCTTCGGTGGCGACGTGCCGATGGACCTGTCACAACTGCAACAACAGCAGTTCGATCAGGCCAAGGAGCGCCTGGAAAAACTGAAATCAAAATATCCCGAACTCGAAGGCGCCAATTGCCACCTGACCTACGGCCAGCCACGCCAGGAAATCCACCACTTCGCCAAAGACCAGGCGTGCGATCTGATTGTGGTTGGCAGCCACGGCCGTCATGGTTTGGCGCTATTGCTCGGCTCGACTGCGAATGACGTGCTGCACGGTGCGCCTTGCGATGTACTGGCGGTGCACCTGGTCAAACGCTGACTTGTCTTGCTCATTGTGGGAGCGAGCCTGCTCGCGAATACGTCGGCGCATTCAAAATGAGTGCTGCCTGACACACCGCTTTCGCGAGCAGGCTCGCTCCCACAGGTAATTTGATTCATCCTTTATCGCATTACATATGAAAAGCCCGGCGCTCATTACTAAGCGCCGGGCTTTTTCATATCAGGATCAATCAGGCATCCAGCTCGGCCCAACGCTCCACCAACGCATCCAGCTCAGCCTGCAGTTGCTCCAGCGAAGCTATCACCTTGGCCGTTTCCGCCGACGGACGCTGATAGAAACCGGCTTCAGCCATTTCCGCCTCAACCGCCGCAATCTGCTGTTCCTTGGCGTCGATGTCGCCCGGTAAGGCTTCCAGCTCACGCTGGAGCTTGTAGCTCAGCTTCTTCTTGGCAGCCGGTGCAGCAGCGGCTGGCGCAGCAACCACAGCAGGTTCCGCGGTAACCACTGCCGAGTTGAGATCCGCCTTGCCCGACTTGCTTTCAGTCACGCCCAGCAGGCGCGGCGAACCGCCTTGACGGATCCAGTCCTGGTAGCCGCCGACATATTCGCGAACCTTGCCTTCACCTTCGAAAACCAGAGTGCTGGTCACCACGTTGTCGAGGAATGCCCGGTCGTGGCTGACCATCAGCACGGTACCGTTGAAGGTCAGCAGCACTTCTTCGAGCAGTTCAAGGGTTTCCACATCGAGGTCGTTGGTTGGTTCGTCGAGTACCAGCAGGTTGGCCGGTTTGCTGAACAGCTTCGCCAGCAACAGACGCGCTCGCTCACCACCCGACAACGCCTTGACCGGCGTGCGCGCACGCTGCGGGCTGAACAGGAAGTCGCCGAGGTAACTCAGCACGTGGCGGCTCTGCCCGTCAATGTCGATGAAGTCGCGACCTTCGGCGACGTTGTCGATCACGGTTTTTTCCAGATCCAGCTGATGGCGCAACTGGTCGAAGTAGGCCACGTCGATGCGCGTGCCCTCTTCGACTTTGCCGCTGGTGGGTTGCAGACCGCTGAGCATCAGCTTCAGCAGTGTGGTCTTGCCGGTACCGTTGGCGCCGAGCAGACCGATACGGTCGCCGCGCTGCAGGACCATGGAGAAATCCTTGATCAGGAACGGCCCGCCCGGATGCGCGAAGCTCACGTTCTCGAGCACCATCACCTGCTTGCCGGACTTGTCGGCGGTTTCCAGCTGGATGTTGGCTTTACCGGTACGCTCGCGACGCTCACTGCGCTCGACGCGCAGGGCTTTAAGCGCACGCACGCGGCCTTCGTTACGGGTACGCCGGGCCTTGATGCCCTGACGGATCCACACTTCTTCCTGAGCCAGACGCTTGTCGAACAGCGCGTTGGCGGTTTCTTCAGCGGCCAGCGCCGCCTCTTTGTGCACGAGGAAACTGGCGTAGTCGCCGTTCCAGTCGATCAGGCCGCCGCGATCCAGTTCGAGAATGCGCGTGGCGAGGTTTTGCAGGAAGGAACGGTCGTGCGTGATGAACAGCACGGCGCCCTGGAAATCCTTCAGTGCCTCTTCGAGCCAGGCGATCGCGCCGATGTCCAGGTGGTTGGTCGGTTCGTCGAGCAGCAGCAGGTCCGGCTCGGACACCAAGGCCTGCGCAAGCAGCACCCGACGACGCCAGCCGCCGGACAACTCGGCGAGGGTCTTGTCGGCCGGCAGTTGCAGGCGACTCAGGGTGCTGTCGACCAGGGTCTGCAAGCGCCAGCCGTCACGGGCTTCGAGGTCGTGCTGGACGTGCATCAGCTTGTCCAGATCGGCGTCGGTGACGATGTTCTGACTCAGGTGATGATATTCGGCGAGCAACGCGCCGACGCCGTCGAGGCCTTCAGCCACCACATCGAATACCGTCCGGTCGTCGGCCACCGGCAATTCTTGCGGCAATTCGCCGATTTTCAGACCGGGGGCACGCCAAACCGAGCCGTCATCGGGCTTCTGATCGCCCTTGACCAGTTTCATCATGCTGGATTTGCCAGTGCCGTTGCGGCCGATGATGCACACCCGCTCTCCACGGGCGATCTGCCAGGATACCTTGTCCAACAACGGCATAGCGCCGAACGCAAGGGACACATCGCTGAATTTGAGCAGGGTCATGAGCTTCTCCAAAAACCGGGGGCGCATTCTACCCGACTTGGGGCTTCAGCAGGCCGGCAATTTGTCGGTCGAAGCACTCTGCACAACATTTGTTGCGAACTTGTGCAGCGAGGCTCGCAAAGCTTTCGCCGCTTGCTGGCAAAAGGCTAAGCTACAGGCAATTCAGTGCGGATTTCGGTCAGCACTTGTCATGATTTCTCTGCCCGGATGTCTCATGCGCAGTCGCCTTTTCAGTGTTTTGTCCTGCTTGTTACTCACCGCCGCTGCCGCTCAATCCGTCCAGGCGGTGGACCTTTCCACCCAGCGCCAGTATTACGATGAAGCCAAACGCGCCCTTGCCAAGGGTGATACCGGCCCGTATTTCCGCTACAGCCAGGCGCTAGCCGATTATCCGTTGGAACCGTACCTGGCCTACGACGAACTGACAGCGCGCCTGAAGACGGCGAGCAATGCGGAGATCGAGAAATTCCTTGCCGAACACGGCGACCTGCCGCAAGCCAACTGGATGAAACTGCGCTGGTTGCGCTGGCTCGCGGACCGCGGCGACTGGGCGACCTTCGTCAAGTACTACGATCCGAAGCTGAATTTCACCGAGCTCGACTGCCTCAACGCGCAGTACCAGATCAGCCACGACAAGAAAGCCGAAGGCTATGCCAGCGCGGAAAAGCTCTGGCTCACCGGCAAATCGCAACCGGCCGCCTGTGATGCCTTGTTCGGCATCTGGGCTGCCGACGGCCAGCTCACTGAGCAGAAACGCTGGGAGCGCACCAAGCTCGCCGCGCAAGCACGCAATTATCCGCTGGCCAACAGTCTGATCAACGGCCTGACCACCCTCGCCCCGCGCGGTCGTTTGCTGGTCGACGTGGCGCAGAAACCCGAACTGCTCAATCAGCCGTCGCGCTTTACACCGGCCGACGAGCCGATGTCCGACGTGGTCAGCCTCGGCCTGCGTCGCCTCGCCAGGCAGGACCCGGACAAGGCCATGGCATTGCTCGACGGTTACGCCAGCAGCATGCATTTTTCTCGTGATGAAAAAGTCGCGATCGCCCGAGAGATCGGTCTGACCCTGGCCCGCCGTTTCGACAGCCGCGCATTGGACGTAATGACCAAATACGATCCCGAGCTGCGCGACAACACCGTCTCGGAATGGCGCCTGCGCCTGCTGCTGCGTCTGGCACGCTGGAACGATGCCTACGAACTGACCAAACGCCTGCCGCAAGATCTGGCTACCACCAACCGTTGGCGCTACTGGCAGGCGCGCAGCCTGGAACTGGCCCAGCCGCAGAACCCGCAAGCGCTGACCCTGTACAAGAATCTGGCGCGGGAACGGGACTTCTATGGCTTCCTCGCCGCAGACCGCTCGCAGTCGCCTTACTCGCTGAACAACAAGCCACTGGTGCTCAGCCAGGCGCTGATCAATAAAGTGCGTAACACCCCGGGCGTACGCCGCGCGCTGGAGTTTCATGCACGCGGCCAGATCGTCGACGGGCGTCGCGAGTGGTATCACGTCAGCCGTCATTTCAACCGCGATGAAATGGTCGCCCAGGCCAAACTGGCCTACGACCTGAAGTGGTACTTCCCGGCGATTCGCACCATCAGTCAGGCGCAGTACTGGGACGATCTGGACATCCGCTTCCCGATGGCTCACCGCGATACCCTCGTGCGCGAAGCCAAGGTGCGTGGGCTGCATTCGAGCTGGGTGTTCGCTATCACCCGGCAGGAAAGCGCCTTCATGGACGATGCACGCTCCGGCGTCGGCGCCAGCGGTCTGATGCAATTGATGCCCGGCACCGCCAAGGAGACCGCACGCAAGTTCAGCATTCCACTGGCCTCGCCCCAGCAAGTGCTCGATCCAGACAAGAACATCCAGCTCGGCGCGGCCTACCTCAGCCAGGTACACAGCCAGTTCAACGGCAACCGCGTGCTCGCCTCCGCCGCTTACAACGCCGGCCCCGGCCGCGTGCGTCAGTGGCTGCGCGGCGCCGATCACCTGAGCTTCGACGTCTGGGTGGAAAGCATCCCGTTCGACGAAACCCGGCAATACGTGCAGAACGTGCTGTCGTACTCGGTGATCTACGGTCAAAAGCTCAACTCGCCGCAACCGCTGGTGGATTGGCATGAGCGGTACTTTGATGATCAATAACCGGTAATCCCGGTCAGGCGGGAGTTGCCGAAGGCTGCGATCTTTTGATCTGGCTTTTCAAAAAATGCCCGCACGCGATGCGGGCATTTTTTTTGCTGCAGATCTATCTTTTCGCCAGCCCAATCTTGAGCCTGCCCGTTTCGGTGAGCAAATACTTCTGAACTGGACTGTTCGGGTTTTGAGGATCCGACATCTTTACAAATCCCGCTACCAGCGCGGGTTTAAGGTAGTTGGATCGAAACGTTGCTTTATGTCTAAGGCCCAACTCGCCCATTAGCTCGCTGGTTTTCAGCGCTCGGTTTTCCAACGTTAGCAACAGCCTCTTTACTGGGTCGGTTACTAGGTCGTTTACTGGGTCGGTCACAGACTCGCTTTCGACGGCTTCGCGCAGTGCAAGGCTCAACGCCTGCAGCATGTATTCAACAAACGGCGTCGATTCTGCCATCCGGTCCGCTGTCGAGAGCGCAGCGTAATAGGCGTCCTGTTGATCTCGGATAACCGCCTCAACTGGCAGGTAGGCAAGCACCGGTCGCCACTGACTGAGAATCAGCGTTTGCCAGAGACGCCCCATCCTCCCATTTCCATCCGCGAAAGGATGAATAAACTCGAATTCGTAATGGAAGACACAACTGATGATCAACGGATGCCAATCAGATGAGCCAAGCCATGCCAAGAGGTCATCGACCAGATCCGCAATCCGGCTCGGGGGCGGCGCCATGTGCACCAACTGATCGCCTCGATAGATGCCAACGCCTGTACGGCGAAGTTGCCCGCATTCTTCGATCAAACCTTTCATCAATAGCTCGTGGGCCCGCAAAAGATCAGCCTTGCTGGCCGGATTCCAAGCGGCCAACAACTCATAAGCCGCGAAAGCGTTGTGGACCTCCTGTATCTCTTTGGGCAGCCCCAGGACTCTGCGTCCGGCAATGACCGCGGTGACCTGCTCAACGCTCAGTGTATTGTTTTCGATAGCCAGCGACGCCTGAATCGTGCGGATTCGATTGCTTCGACGGAGGTGAGGCGTCTGCCTGCTGTCGTCTACAGCCAAGAGCTGACCTATCTGTTCGCTGATGTCAGCGATCAAGGTAATCATTCGTGCAGTCAGGGTCAGCGGCGGCTGATAACGACTCATATCCTCATCCCAGCAATCATGCAGTTCGTCATGATGCCCGATGTAGGCGCGATGTATCAGTCCCGTTTGCTCGTCTCATCGCCATCATTGAACTGCAACGCCGCCAGGCGCGCGTACAGCGGGTTGCTGGCGATCAATTCCTGGTGCGTCCCCACCGCGACCAGCTTGCCTTGATCCATCACTGCAATTCGATCAGCGTTCTTCACGGTGGCCAGCCGGTGGGCGATGACCAGCGTCGTGCGGTTTTCCATCAGCGTTGGCAAGGCTTGCTGGATCAGATGCTCGCTCTGTGCGTCGAGGGCGCTGGTGGCTTCGTCCAGCAGCAGGATCGGCGCGTCCACCAGCAGGGCGCGAGCAATGGCCAGGCGCTGGCGCTGACCGCCTGACAGCCCGAGACCGCCATCGCCCAGATGAGTCTGATAACCATCAGGCATTTGCTCGATGAAATCGTGGGCGTGGGCGATTCGCGCAGCTTCCTTGACCTGCTCCAGCGTGGCGGTTGGGCAGCCGTAGCGAATGTTCTCCTCCACACTGCCGAAGAACAGCGCGGGGGTTTGCGAGACCAGTGCGAAACAGCGGCGCAGATCCAACGGATCGAGGCTGGTGAGCGGCACGCCATCCAGCAGAATCTGGCCCTCGCGCGGATCGTAGAAGCGCAGCAACAGGTCGTAGACCGTGGACTTGCCCGCGCCGGACGGTCCCACCAACGCCAGGGTTTCGCCCGCCCTGACCGTCAGATTCAAGCCATCGACTGCGTAGCTTTGCGGACGCGACGGGTAGGAAAAGCGTACATCGCGCAGTTCAAGCTCACCTTTGACTCGCGCTGGCAAAGTGACCAGTCCGGTCACCGGTGGCTGGATGATGCTTTCCGAACGCAGCAATTCTGCGATGCGTTCGGCGGCGCCCGCAGCGCGTTGCAGCTCACCGATCACTTCGCTCAATGTGCCGAACGCACTGCCGACGATCAGGCTGTAAAAAACGAATGCCGCCAGTTCTCCGGCGGAAATCCGCCCGGCCATGACGTCCATGCCGCCGACCCACAACATCACTGCCACCGCGCCCAACACCAGCACGATCACCAAGGTGATCAACCACGCCCGCTGAAAAATCCGTTTGCGCGCAGTGTCGAACGCCTGCTCGACGGTCGCGGCGAAGCGCTGTTCATCCTGCACCTGGTGGTTGTAGGCCTGCACGGTTTTGATCTGGCCAAGGGTTTCCGACACGTAGCTGCCAATATCAGCGATGCGGTCCTGGCTCTGGCGCGACAGATTGCGCACGCGGCGGCCGAAAATCAGGATCGGCGCGATCACCAGCGGCAGCGCAATCACGACAATGCTGGTGAGTTTGGGGTTGGTAATGAACAGCAACACCACACCGCCGATCACCATCAGCAAATTGCGCAGGAACAGCGAGAGCGACGAGCCGATTACCGATTGCAGCAGCGTGGTGTCGGCGGTCAGGCGCGACTGGATTTCCGAGCTGCGGTTGTCCTCATAAAAGCCCGGATGCAGATACACCAGATGGTTGAAAACCTGGCGACGAATATCGGCGACCACCCGCTCGCCGATCCACGACACCAGATAGAAACGGGCGAACGTTCCCAGCGCCAGCCCGAGCACCAGCAGCATGAAAATGCCGATGGACTGATTGAGCAGATGCGGCGATCGGGTCATGAAGCCCTGATCCACCAACAACTTGATGCCCTGCCCCATCGACAAGGTGATGCCGGCCGTGACGATCAGCGCGAGTAACGCGCCGAAGGCATGCCAGCGATATGGAAGGAGAAAATGACTGGTCAGGCGCAGGGCGCGCCGGTGTCGGGAAGAAAGCATGGAGATCATGGAGTTCACGTCTGCGCAAATGGATCGGGCCAGCCTACAGACTCACATGGGGTGGAACTCTGTAAATCACAATGAGTCAGGTTAAATATGCCCGGGATGTCCGGATGCTAGAAACGATTGGTCTAAGGTTGCGGTTGAGACGAGCGGTCATTTCTGTTTGAGTAGAGATGCCGCCCGCCGACAGACCGCAGGGAGTTGTCACAGCCTGGTCACGTGGCGGTTTTAACTTAGGCACACAACCTGATGAGGAGACAGGCCATGTCCTTGCAACACAGCAGCGAAGACAAGATTGAAGTGATCCGCACCCAACCCGACCAGTCGCTGGGTTGCTCGATTATCGATGAACAGGGCCGCGAAGTACCGATCACTGAAAACATGATCCAGGACGCTTGCCGCGAACTGGAGAAGCGATTGGTCAAGCCTGCCGAACAAGAGTGATATAGCCACCGTCTTCCTGACCCGGCCCTGATTGGCCGGGTTTTTTCTGTCTGCAATTCAGGATCGGGGGTGCCGCTTTCGCGAGCAGGTTCGCTCCCACACAAATCGGATGTTCATTGAAGATTCCTGTGGGAGCGAGCCTGCTCGCGAATGAGCCGCTTCGGTTTCTAGACAGCCACAGCCCCCAGCGCCTCGACAATCTGGCGCAACGCCGGCGCATCCCCTTCAATCCGCACCTTCAGCCCTTCGATCTCGCGTCGCACCGGATACTGCTTGCGCAACACATCAAACGCCGCACGCTGTTCAGCGACATTTCCCACCAGACTACGGCGGAAATCCGCGTCGTCGCGGCGCGGGTCGTACACGCCCCGGCACAACATCGCCAGCGCCCACGCCGGGTCACTGCCGCCGTGCAGGGAAACTTCCGACAGCCACGCTGCCGGCAAAAGATCACTGAGCTGGATATCTGCGGGCTGCCCGATGAACGCGCAGTAAGCCTGATAGATTTGCGCAGTCCCGCGTTGCTTGCCATCGAGGCTGTAACCGGCAATATGTGGCGTGGCCAATACACAGAGTTCGGCCAGCGCAACATCGACTTCAGGCTCCTTTTCCCAGACATCGAGCACTGCCTGCAGGTCTTCGCGCTCGAGCAGCACCTCACGCAGCGCTGCGTTGTCCACCACAGGGCCGCGCGCCGCGTTGATCAGCCACGCACCCTGCTTGAGTTGCCGCAGACGCTGTTGATCGAACAGATGCCACGTTGCATCGTCGCCGCTACGGGTCAGTGGCGTATGCAGACTGATCACGTCGCACTGCTGGATGATCTGCTCGAGACTGACATATTCGCCGCCATCGGCAGCCTGACGCGGCGGATCGCACACCTTGACGTTCCAGCCCAAGCCCTTCAGCACCTTGATCAAGCGACCACCGACTTCACCGGCGCCAACGACGCCGTAGGTACGCTGAGTCAGATCCACCCCTTCGATTTCGGCCAGTGTCATCAGACTGCCCAGTACGTAATCGACCACACCCCGAGCGTTGCATCCCGGCGCGCTCGACCAGGTAATCCCGGCCTCGTTGAAGTAATCGAGATCCAAGTGGTCGGTGCCGATGGTGCAGGTGCCGACGAAGCGCACCTTGCTGCCCTCAAGCAGCGCGCGGTTGACGTTGGTCACCGAACGCACCAGCAACACATCGGCATGCTCGACCGTCGCACGGTCAATGGAGCGGCCCGGGACCCGGCGGATTTCACCGAAACCGGCAAAAAAAGCGTCGAGCAGCGGGATATTTTCATCGGCAACAATCAGCATGGCGGGCTCCTTGGGCGGATCGGCAGTTTAGGTGCAGACGCGTCGATCAGCCAGCAGGCTTTGCGTTTACAAATACGCAACAGAGGATTTTTCCTGACCGGGGCGTCAGCGGCGTAGAATGCCCCGCCTCGCGCATCACTACTTTCTGGACGCTTTGCCTGTGAACCCTGTAACTGACCAACCTGTCGCCGTCTCCCTGACCCGCCCTGCGCGGATTCGCCTGGAGTTGAAAAACCTGCTCGCCCTGGCCCTGCCGATCATCATCGCGCAACTGGCGACCACGGCCATGGGCTTCGTCGATGCGGTGATGGCCGGGCGCGTCGGGCCTAAGGATCTGGCGGCGGTGGCGTTGGGCAACTCGATCTGGGTGCCGGTGTTTCTGTTGATGACCGGCACTCTGCTCGCCACCACGCCGAAAGTGGCGCAACGTTTCGGCGCCGGCAAGCACAGCGAGATCGGCCCGATCGTGCGTCAGGCGCTGTGGCTGGCATTGGTGGTGGGACTGATCGCCACCTCGATGCTGGTCGCCGCTGAACCGGTGTTGCACCTGATGAAGGTCGACCCAGAGCTGATCGGCCCGTGCATGCAATACCTGCACGGCATCGCCAGCGGCTTGCCGGCGGTGGCCTTCTATCACGTGTTGCGTTGCACCAGTGACGGCATTGGCCGCACCCGCCCGGCCATGGTGTTGGGCCTTTGCGGTCTGGCGCTGAACATCCCGCTGAACTACATCTTCATCTATGGCCACTTCGGCGTGCCGGCCATGGGCGGCGTTGGCTGCGGCTGGGCCACGGCAATCGTGATGTGGGTGATGGCGCTGGGTCTGGCCGGTTACGAACGCTGGGCGCCGGCCTATCGTTCGAGCGAGCTGTTCAGCCGCTTCGACTGGCCGCAGTGGACGGTAATCAAGCGTTTGCTGTCGATTGGTTTGCCGATCGGCATCGCGGTGTTTGCCGAATCGAGCATCTTCGCGGTGATCGCGCTGCTCATCGGCAGCCTCGGCGCGACGGTGGTGGCCGGGCATCAGATTGCATTGAACGTCAGCTCGCTGGTGTTCATGATTCCGTATTCGCTGGGCATGGCGGTCACCGTGCGTGTCGGACAGGCATTGGGCCGCGAAGAACCGCGGGAGGCGCGTTTTGCCGCCGGAGTCGGCATGGGCACCGCCCTGGCCTACGCCTGCCTGTCGGCGAGTCTGATGCTGTTGCTGCGCGAGCCAATTGCAGCGATCTATACCGCCGATCCGACGGTGATTCACATCGCGGCGATGCTGATCGTGTATTCGGCGCTGTTCCAGTTTTCCGATGCGATCCAGGTGACTGCTGCCGGCGCGTTGCGTGGTTATCAGGACACTCGCGTGACGATGATCCTGACCCTGTTCGCTTACTGGGGGATTGGTTTGCCGGTCGGTTACGCGTTGGGCCTGACCGACTGGCTCGGCGCGCCACGTGGCCCGAGCGGCCTGTGGCAGGGGTTGATCGTCGGTCTGAGCTGCGCAGCGCTGATGCTCTCGATCCGTCTGACGCGCAGTGCGCGCAAGCGGATTCGAATCAGTCGCTCGGCGGGTTGATCACCCATAAAAAAAGACCTGCATTAGCAGGTCTTTTTTTGCCCTGAGTCAGGACTTCTTGCGAATCCAGTACAGATAGGTGCCGGCCTCTTCGTGCTGGCTGACCAGCTCATGGTCAAGAAACACGCAGAACTTGGGGATATCGCGCTTGGTCGAGGGATCGGTGGCGATCACCTTGAGCAGGCCGCCGGGCAGCAGATCGCGGATGTACTGGTGCAGCATCATCACCGGTTCCGGGCAATTGAGGCCGGTGGCGTCGAGGGTGCGGTCGACCGGGGTATCGATCATTTCACTCATGGTTCACTCCAGAAACTGGCCGGCATTGTCGCGCATTGCCGGATATCGTCCAACCCATGTGGGAGCGAGCCTGCTTGCGAATACGCTGTCATCCAACATTGGTGTCGGCTGACAAGACGCTTTCGCGAGCAGGCTCGCTCGCACAAGGGTTTGCGCTGCTTCAGCGGGACTTGGCTTTTTTGCTGTCGTGCCGACGCAAGTGGCAGGTCACTTCTTCGCGGTCGTGATACAGCTGCTTGCAGCCGATATCAACCTTGATCCCGCGCGCCTTGAAACCATCGGCAATACGCTCCAGCAGACGCTTCACTTCGGCATAACGCTGTTTCATCGGCAGCTTCAGGTTGACCACCGCCTCGCGGCAATGTCCCTCGCCGATCCATTCTTCCAGCATCGCGGCGTTGCGCGCCGGTTTCTCGACGATATCGCAGACCATCCAGTCAACTGGCTGTTTCGGCTTGAAGGTAAAACCATCCGCCATCAGATGCTGGACCAGCCCGGTTTCCATCAGGCTTTCTGCCATTGGGCCGTTGTCGATGGCGGTGACCAGCATGCCACGGTTGACCAGTTGCCAGGTCCAGCCGCCCGGCGCGGCACCGAGGTCGACGCCGGTCATGTCACTGTGCAGACGATCTTCCCACTGATCACGCGGAATGAAGTGGTGCCACGCCTCTTCCAGCTTCAAGGTGGAACGACTGGGCGCTTCGCGGGGAAACTTCAGGCGCGGAATGCCCATCGGCCACATTGCCGAGTTACCGGCGTCGGCCATGCCAAGAAACACCTCGCGACCGCTTTTGAAGGTCAGCAACAGACGCGGCTTGCTGGCGTCTTCCACCAGTTTTCCGGCGGCGGTCAGTGCCTTGCGCAGCGGGCCTTCGAACTTCTTGCAGAAGTTCGACAGCTCCTTGCCGTCGTTGGTATCGACCACTTCCAGCCACAGACTGCCAAACACCGGGAAATCGGCCATGTGCGCGAGGATCACGCTGATCCGGTCGTTTTCCGGCAGATCGATGAAAAAGCCCCGTGCCCACTGCCGCGGGAAGATCAGTTCGGCGAAACGCTGACCGCGCATCAGGCGTTCGGCGCCGTCGGCTTCGGTGCAGACAAACTCGGCGCAGGCCGCGGCCGTTTTGGCTTTGGCGTAGCCGGCGACGTTGAGACGGGCGGCGAGGTCGGAAATTTCCGAACAGACTTCGCCTTCGAAGCCGGGCCGGCAATGCATGAATAGGGTGTTCATTCTTACTCCTGGGCAGCGCTCGATGATTCGGCCGCTGCGCGATGCTCAAGCCTTGCGTTGCCGCAATGCCTGTCACGAAAACCGGCGCATGATAGCCGAAGTCGGAACCTTGGTTCCGCCCATAGAGTCCAGTTATTAGCCAGCTACTCAAAACAGAGCTAGGTTTAATGCTCTGCCCGTCCCCTCAGTCCGTAGCCGTGCGGACTCAAAGGAGTGATCGTAATGCCGTCCCTCGATAGTCTGAAATCACTGAAAACCCTGCAAATCGACGCCACGACCTACCATTATTTCAGCCTGCCGGAAGCCGCCAAAAGCCTGGGCGACCTCGACAGGCTGCCGATGTCATTAAAGGTACTGCTGGAAAACCTGCTGCGCTGGGAAGACGAAAAAACCGTGACCGGTGCCGACCTCAAGGCCCTTGCTGCCTGGCTCAAGGAGCGCCGCTCCGATCGGGAAATCCAGTACCGCCCGGCGCGCGTATTGATGCAGGATTTTACCGGTGTCCCCGCCGTGGTCGACCTCGCCGCCATGCGTGCGGCGATGGCCAAGGCTGGCGGTGATCCTCAACGGATCAATCCGTTATCACCGGTGGATCTGGTAATCGACCACTCGGTGATGGTCGACAAGTTTGGCAGCGCCAGTGCGTTTGAACAGAACGTCGACATCGAAATGCAACGCAACGGCGAACGCTATGCGTTTCTGCGCTGGGGCCAGAGTGCGTTCGATAACTTCAGCGTGGTACCGCCGGGCACCGGCATCTGCCACCAGGTCAACCTCGAGTACCTCGGTCGCACCGTGTGGACCAAAGAAGAGGACGGCCGCACCTACGCTTTCCCCGACACGCTGGTCGGGACCGACTCCCACACCACCATGATCAACGGCCTCGGCGTACTCGGCTGGGGCGTCGGCGGGATCGAAGCGGAAGCGGCGATGCTTGGGCAACCGGTGTCAATGCTGATTCCGGAAGTGATCGGCTTCAAACTCACCGGCAAGCTCAAGGAAGGCATCACCGCGACCGACCTGGTGCTGACCGTGACGCAGATGCTGCGCAAGAAAGGCGTGGTCGGCAAATTCGTCGAGTTCTATGGCGACGGCCTCGCCGACCTGCCACTGGCCGACCGCGCGACCATCGCTAACATGGCTCCCGAGTACGGGGCGACATGCGGCTTCTTCCCGGTGGACGATGTCACCCTGGAATACCTGCGCCTGTCCGGCCGGCCAGCGGAAGTGGTGAAACTGGTCGAGGCGTACACCAAGGCTCAAGGTCTGTGGCGTCTTCCGGGTCAGGAGCCGGTGTTCACTGACAGCCTGGCGCTGGACATGGGCAGCGTCGAAGCCAGTCTGGCCGGACCTAAGCGCCCGCAGGATCGCGTCTCGCTGCCGAACGTTGCGCAGGCCTTCAGTGACTTTGTCGACCTGCAATTCAAACCCACCAGCAAAGAAGAAGGACGCCTGGAAACCGAGGGCGGTGGCGGCGTCGCCGTGGGCAATGCCGATCTGGTGGGCGAAGCGGATTATGAATACGAGGGCAAAACCTATCGCCTGAAAAACGGCGCCGTGGTCATCGCCGCGATCACCTCCTGCACCAACACTTCCAACCCGAGCGTGATGATGGCGGCCGGGTTGCTGGCGAAAAAAGCAGTGGAAAAAGGCCTGACGCGCAAACCGTGGGTCAAAAGCTCGCTGGCTCCCGGGTCGAAAGTCGTCACCGACTACTACAAGGCTGCCGGGCTGACCCAATACCTTGATCAACTAGGGTTTTCTCTGGTCGGCTATGGCTGCACCACCTGCATCGGCAACTCCGGGCCACTGCCGGAGCCGATCGAAAAAGCCATTCAGAAAGCCGATCTTACGGTCGCGTCGGTCCTGTCCGGCAACCGCAACTTCGAAGGTCGCGTGCATCCGCTGGTGAAAACCAATTGGCTGGCCTCGCCACCGCTGGTCGTCGCCTATGCATTGGCGGGTAGCGTGCGCACCGATATCAGCAGCGAACCACTGGGTGAGGATCAGCAGGGTAATCCGGTGTATCTGCGCGATATCTGGCCGAGCAGCCGAGAGATCGCCGAGGCGGTGAATCAGGTCAATACGGCGATGTTCCACAAGGAATACGCCGAAGTGTTTGCCGGTGATGAGCAATGGCAAGCCATCGAGGTGCCGCAAGCGGCCACTTACGTGTGGCAGGACGATTCGACCTACATTCAGCATCCGCCTTTCTTCGACGACATTTCCGGCCCCCTGCCGGAGGTCAAAGATGTCAAAGGCGCACGGGTATTGGCCCTGCTCGGTGATTCGGTAACCACAGACCACATCTCCCCCGCCGGCAATATCAAGATCGACAGCCCGGCCGGGCGTTATCTGCAGGAAAAAGGCGTCGAGCCTCGCGACTTCAACTCCTACGGTTCACGTCGCGGCAATCATGAAGTGATGATGCGCGGCACGTTTGCCAACATCCGTATTCGCAACGAGATGCTCGGGGGCGAGGAAGGTGGCAACACCCTCTACATTCCCACCGGGGAAAAAATGGCCATTTATGATGCAGCCATGAAGTACCAGGCTTCGGGCACTCCGCTGGTGGTGATTGCCGGACAGGAATATGGCACAGGGTCAAGCCGTGACTGGGCGGCAAAAGGTACCAATCTGCTGGGGGTCAAGGCGGTCATTGCGGAAAGCTTCGAGCGCATTCACCGCTCCAATCTGGTGGGCATGGGTGTGCTGCCGTTGCAGTTCAAGCTTGACCAGAATCGCAAGAGTCTCAATCTGACTGGCAAGGAAACATTCGAGATTCAGGGGCTGAGCGGTGTCGAGTTGACGCCGCGGATGAATCTGCCTCTGGTGATTACTCGCGAGGACGGGCGTCAGGAGAAGGTCGAGGTCTTGTGCCGGATTGATACGTTGAACGAGGTTGAGTACTTCAAATCCGGGGGGATTCTGCATTATGTGTTGCGGCAGTTGATTGCTTCGTAACGGGTGACATTTGCGTAAGTGCAGAAGGCTGCGACTTTTGAGATTGGGCTTTAAAAGCAAGATCAAAAGATCGCGGCCTTCGGCAGCTCCTACGTGCAGACGAAAAAAAACCCGCCGAAGCGGGTTTTTCCCAAGACCATTATCGACTCCCTGTCGGTAGCGATCCTTGCAAATGGTCGATCATCCATGATCCTGAAACACTCCCTGTGTCTCAGTTGATGTGTGTAGATTACCCAGTGGATCCAATCAGCAATAGTCGTAAAAGCTACCAACGCGTGTAAGACATTCGCCATACAAACACTTCCGAAAACCCTTAGACCTGTCAGGCACTACCGCTTTCACGGGCCTTGGCGCTTTCAGCGAGGAACCGTTCAAGCCTGCTCAATTGTTCCTCCCAGCCGCGACTGTCCATGTAATACGCCTCTTTCTGGCGAACATCGGGGATGTGGGCGAAGCCGGATTCCGAAACCTTGAGCAACGTACCGTCCTCGAAATCCTGCAGCTCGAACTTGACCAGGGTGGTGGGCTCTTGCGAATAGTCGATCTTCGGGTTGACCGCATACGGATGCCAGCGGAAAGAAAACAACTGCTGCGGCTCGACCCGCTCGATCAGCACGTTCCACAATACGTGTTCATAACCGGGGTACGTGACCTGGCCCTGCGTCCATTCGCCAGCGATGAATCGCCGGCCCTCGAGCGCCACGCCAAACCATTGTCCAAACGCCTCGGCATCGACTAATGCACGCCAGACGTGGGAACGCGACGCCTTGAGCTTGATTTTGCGTTCGAAACTGTTAGGTACTGGTTTCATACGTCACCTCCTGTTCTGAACACTAGGCTTGTATGACCACATGTCCAATGGGAAGTTGTATCCAAGCGCTGCAGCTTTGACTCGTGCAGACACATTCTGCCGTAGTTTGCGCTCTGTAATCAGCGCCGATTGACCTGCTATCTTGCCAGCGAATTCGCAGAAACAAGGACGAACCATGCAGCCCTCTCTAGCCGATCGTTATCGCGGCGCCCTTCTAGGCCTGGCTTGCGGCGACGCGGTCGGCACCACGGTCGAGTTCCAACCGCGAGGATCATTCCGGCCGATGAGTGATATGGTCGGCGGTGGCCCGTTTCAGCTCAAACCGGGGCAATGGACCGATGACACCTCAATGGCGCTGTGTCTGGCCGAGAGCCTGCTGAGCAAAAACGGCTTCGATGCGGCTGATCAGATGGGCCGCTATCTCAATTGGTGGAAATGGGGATACCTGAGTTCTACCGGTGAATGTTTCGACATCGGTATGACCGTGAGCCAGGCGCTGCAACAGTACCAGCGCACCGGGGAGCCTTTTGCCGGCTCGACTGATCCGTTGACTGCTGGCAACGGGTCGCTGATGCGACTGGCCCCCGTCGTGCTGTTTTATTTTCCCGATGTTCGACAGATACAGACGTTCGCTGCCGACAGCTCACGCACAACCCATGCCGCGCCGGAGGCAATCGAGTGCTGCCAATTGCTGGCTGATCTGATCGCAAGAGCCCTTGAGGGTGCGGAGAAAACCCAGCTTCGCCGGGCGCCACTGCTAGCGCTTTCCCAGCCCGGGGTGGCTGCGATCGCACGGGGTGAATACCTCGACAAAGGGGAAACTGAAATCAAGGGCAGCGGCTATAGCGTCCAATCGCTGGAAGCCGCGCTGTGGTGCTTCCACCACACGCAGACCTACGCCGACGCGGTGTTGCAAGCAGCCAATCTCGGTGATGATGCGGATACAACCGCTGCTATCGTGGGTCAATTGGCAGGTGCTTATTACGGCACTCGGGCGATTCCCGAGCACTGGCTGGAGCGGCTGCATGAACGCGAGGAAATCGCCGCCACTGCGGATCGCCTGCTGGAAGCTTCCAGGTTACGCACTCAACCCTAGCTACACTGTTTGCACTTTTCCATTCGGTACAGCGAGAACCTTATGTCAGTACGACTGCTTCTGGCCTTTGCGCCCTTTGTTTTTTCCCCATTCGTCCACGCCGCCGTTGACTGCGCCAACGCCAGTGATCAAGCGACAATGAATCAATGCGCGGGGCAAGCATTCAAAGCGGCAGACAAGGAATTGAATGCGGTTTACCAGCAGATCACCGGCCGCTTGAAAGACAATCCGGACGGCAAGAAGCTGCTGGTGGGCGCGCAACGGGCATGGATTGGATTCCGCGACTCTGAATGCAAGTTTTCGGCATCAGGAGTGGCGGGCGGGAGTGTTTATCCATTGATTCACAGCGATTGCCTGACGGGCATGACCAAGACGCGTGTCGAGGCGCTCAAGCAATATTTGAAATGTGAGGAAGGCGACATGAGTTGCCCGGTACCCGGTGCGTAATCACAGGCTCCGCTGGAGCCTGTGCCATGAAGCTATTACGCTTTAGACGTGGGGGTCGCCCGGGGCTTTGCTCGGCGCGGCGTATTGCGGCTTGAGATGACCATCCTGATCGAGTAACCAGGCATCCATGATCTGCCGGACTACCGGCCCTGCGACCCGCCCCCCGGCCTCGCCGTTCTCGATCATTACCGAGATGGCGATTTTCGGATGCTCTGCCGGCGCGAATCCTACGAACAGGGCGTTGTCACGGTGGCGCTCAAGGGTTTTCTCACGGTTGTAGCGCTCCCCCTGCCTGATCGCCACGACTTGCGCCGTACCACTTTTGCCGGCAATGCGGTATTGCGCGCCCGCAGCGGCCGCTCGGGCAATGCCTCGAGCATCGTGCATGACCATCTGCATGCCGTGGTTGACCTGCTCCCAATCACGCGGATCCTTGAGCAGGATGTTCGGCATCGGGTGCTCGTCAACCGGCGCTACGCCGTCGACCGATTTGGCCAGATGCGGCCGATTCCATATCCCTTTATTGGCGATCAGTGCGGTAGCTTGGGCCAATTGCAGGGGTGTGACCTGCATGTAGCCCTGGCCGATGCCCAGGATAACGGTTTCACCGGGATACCATGCCTGCCGCCGCGTTGCGCGTTTCCAAGCCTGCGACGGCATCAGACCGGGGGACTCTTCAAACATGTCGAGCGAGACCTTTTCACCGAGACCGAACATCGCCATGTAGTCGTGCAGGCGATCGATGCCAAGCTTGTGCGCCAAATCGTAAAAGTAGGTGTCGTTGGATCGCATGATCGCCGCGTCCATATCCACCCAGCCGTCACCACTGTGGTTCCAGTTGCGGTACTTGTGATCGAAGTCCGGTAGTTGGTAATAGCCGGGATCGAATACGCGTGTTTGCGGGGTCACGACGCCTGCGTCCAGACCTGCGATGGCGACTTCCGGCTTGATCGTCGAACCGGGGGCGTACAAGCCGCGCAATACGCGGTTGAACAGCGGCCGGTCGATGGAATCGCGCAGGGCCGAATATTCCTTTGAGCTGATGCCAGTGACGAACAGATTCGGATCGAAGCTGGGGTTGCTGACCATCGCCAGTACTTCTCCCGTGGACGGATCAAGAGCAACCACGGATCCACGACGATCGCCCAAAGCAGCTTCGGCGGCCTCCTGCAGTTTCACATCGAGGCTGAGGACGATGTTTTTGCCTGGCACCGGGTCGGTATGCTTGAGCACCCGCAGCACTCTTCCTTGAGCGTTGGTTTCGACTTCTTCATAGCCGACATGGCCATGCAGCTGCGCTTCATAGAAGCGCTCGATACCGGTTTTACCGATGGATTGCGTACCACGGTATTCAACGGAGTCGAGAGCCTTCGATTCTTTCTCGTTGATCCGACCGACATAACCGATTGAATGGGCGAAATGCGCGCCAAGGGGATAGTGCCGGACAAACTGCGGTTCGACATCGAGGCCCGGCAGGCGGAACTCATTGACCGCCAGGACGGCAATCTGCTCTTCCGTCAGCTCATAAAACAGGGTAACCGGTGTGAACGGATGCCGGGATTGCTTCATCGCCTTGTCGAATACCATGCGGTCCTCAGCAGGCAAGTGCAGCAAGTTGATGACTTCTTCCAATTCCTGATTGACGTCAGTTGCACGCTCACGGGTGATGGTCAGGTTGTAGCTGGGACGGTTGTCGGCGAGAAGTACACCGTTGCGGTCATAGATCAATCCGCGCGTCGGCGGAATCGGCAGGACATGCACACGGTTATTTTCGGAGATGGTCGAGTGGTAGTCGAATTCCACCACCTGAAGGATATACAGACGCACCACCAGAGCACAGCTGATGGCAAAGACGAACAGAGCACAGGCAATCAAGCGTTTGTTGACCAGCCGCGTCTCTTTTTCATGGTCCTTGATCGGGATTGGTTCAGGCATTTCTACAGCAACTCTTCGACATAAATGAGTGCCGATCCATGGGCAGGACATCAGTCCGTTAAAAAACGAGCTGCACCATACCAAAACTGGCCGTCCACTTCAGGATGTATTTCCCCGGTGGCGCTGTGAAAAACTTTCTCGCAGGCAAAACAAAACCCCAACTGCTTTCGCAATTGGAGTTTCGGAATTTAATCTTGACGATGACCTACTCTCACATGGGGAAACCCCACACTACCATCGGCGATGCATCGTTTCACT
>NZ_LHPA01000025.1:0-38590 GCF_001297215.1 Pseudomonas sp. RIT-PI-o
CCAACGCACCAACCACGGGATGTATTACTCGGGCTTCCCAGAGGAAGGCCCGTTCAAGCCGCACGCTTACCGCTACTAAGTAACCGGCTGCTTTATTTGTCGGAATGGCTTGTTGTGGCGGGGGAGCTTCCCCCCTGGGGGCTGGCCGGGGCCCCCAGGTTTTGGGGAGCGCTGCGCACCCCAGCGGGAGCAAGCTCCCTCGCCACATACAGGTTTGCTTCTGCAGATGAAACATACCGAAGGCTTTCGTGTTTCCAAGGGTATGACCATGTCCCAAGACCGTCGCTACAGCTTCGAGTTTTTCCCGACCAAGACCGACGCCGGGCAAGAAAAGCTCCTCGCCACTGCCCGTCAGTTGGCCACTTACAATCCTGATTTCTTTTCCTGCACCTACGGCGCTGGCGGTTCGACCCGTGATCGCACGCTCAACACCGTGTTGCAGCTGGAAAGCGAAGTCAAAATACCCGCCGCACCGCACCTGTCGTGCGTCGGCGACAGCAAGGACGACCTGCGCGGCCTGCTCAACGAATACAAGGTCGCCGGCATCAAGCGCATCGTCGCCCTGCGTGGTGACCTGCCGTCCGGCATGGGCATGACCAGCGGTGAGCTGCGTCACGCCAATGAACTGGTGGAATTCATTCGTGAAGAAACCGCTGATCATTTCCACATCGAAGTCGCCGCTTACCCGGAGATGCATCCGCAAGCGCGCAACTACGAAGACGATCTCGCCAACTTCGTGCGCAAGGCCAAGGCCGGTGCCGATAGCGCGATCACCCAGTACTTCTTCAACGCCGACAGCTACTTCTACTTTGTCGACCGTTTGCAGGCGCTGGGCGTGGATCTGCCGATCGTGCCGGGGATCATGCCGATCACCAACTACAGCAAACTCGCGCGTTTCTCCGATGCCTGCGGTGCGGAAATCCCGCGCTGGATCCGCAAGCAACTGGAAGCCTACGGCGACGACACACGAAGCATCCAGAGCTTTGGCGAGCAAGTCGTCAGCGAGATGTGCGAACGCCTGCTGCAGGGCGGCGCACCTGGGTTGCATTTTTATTCCATGAACCAGGCCGAGCCTAGCCTGGCGATCTGGAATAACCTGAAGTTGCCGCGGTGAAGCAGCCGCAAGCTTCAAGCTGAAAGCTACAAGCAAGAGCAAGAGATCGCAGCCTTCGGCAGCTCCTACAGTGGAATTTCGGATCCCGCAGGAGCTGCCGACGGCTGCGATCTTTTGCTTTTAAGCCCGCGAAACAGAGCTTGTGCAGGCACTTTCTGGCTCTTTCGGGTTTCTCGTCGTAATCTCCAGCCATGCCTTTGATCACGCAGTTACTCGCCGTGCTGGTTTTTGCTTGCCTGAGCTTCGCCGCTCGGGGCGAGAAGTTGCGTATTGTCACCGAGCCATGGGCGCCCTACGTGTACGAACAGGGCGGGCAGAATCTCGGGCTGGACTACGAAACCACCGCCATCGTGTTCAAACGCCTGGGCATTGAAGTCGAGTGGCAGTTCCTGCCGTGGAAGCGCTGCCTGTCGATGCTCGAAACCGGTCAGGCCGACGGTGCGCTGGACATTTTTCACAGCGCCGAGCGCGACGCCACCCTGCTCTACCCCAGCGAACCGTTGTCCGACGTTGAATTCGTAATGTTCTACGCCAACGATCGACCGCACCCGTTCAGCACCCTGGATCAACTCAAGGGCCTGACCATCGGCACCTCGCCGGGCTATCTGTACAGCCCGGATTTCAGCCAGTCACAGCTGTTCAGCCGGGAGCCGGCGCCGACTCATGAAGCCAATTTCGGCAAACTGGTACGCGGGCGTATCGACCTGCTGATTACTGATCGCCGCGTCGGTCAGCATTTGCTCGATGAGCTGAATATTCGCGATCTGATCACGGAAAACCCGACGGTTATCAGCCGTCAGAGCCAGTTTCTTGCAGTTCGGCGCAATGCCGGCATGGATCTGCTGGTGCAGCGTTTTGGCGCCGAGCTCAAGCGTTTCAAGCGCGACCCGGCCTACGCCGAGCTCAGCGCGCGTTACGGTGCTGCTCCCGTCGACAGCGCTTCTCTGCGCTCGGCCACGGCCAGCGGCAAAACCGTTGAGCAGCAGGAAAGCAGCGCGCAGTGATTGCTCTGTTATACTCCGGCGTTCCCGCCAGGCTCACGCCCGGACGCCCGGAACCGTAACAGGCCTCACGACCCGCTACAGCGCAGCTTTCAGCCCGCGCGAGCGCTCCTGACGAGCCTTCGGAACCGCCGCTGGACCGGACGGGATTGCGTCCTCTTAAACGTGATTCGCGCCAGGCAAGACTCCCATTGGGCCAAGCCCTAACTAAAACAGGATTACTCATGTCCTTTGCTTCCCTCGGTCTCTCCGAGGCTTTAGTCCGTGCCATCGAAGATGCGGGCTATACCGAGCCTCCTCCGGTGCAACAGCGGGCCATTCCCGCCGTGTTGCAAGGTCGCGACCTGATGGTTGCGGCTCAGACAGGTACCGGTAAAACCGGCGGCTTCGCCCTCCCGATTCTGGAGCGGTTGTTCCCCAACGGTCACCCGGACAAATCCCAGCGTCATGGCCCGCGCCAACCGCGCGTACTGGTCCTGACCCCGACCCGCGAACTCGCAGCCCAGGTGCACGAGAGCTTCAAGATCTATGCCCGTGACCTGAAATTCGTCAGCGCCTGCATCTTCGGCGGCGTCGGCATGAACCCACAGGTCCAGGCCATGTCCCGTGGCGTCGACGTCCTGGTTGCCTGCCCGGGCCGTCTGCTCGACCTCGCCGGCCAGGGCAGTGTCGATCTTTCCCACGTGGAAATCCTCGTCCTCGACGAAGCCGACCGCATGCTCGACATGGGCTTCGTGCACGACGTGAAGAAAGTCCTCGCGCGCCTGCCGGCCAAGCGTCAGAACCTGCTGTTCTCGGCAACGTTCTCGAAAGATATCACCGACCTTGCCGGCAAGCTGCTGCACAACCCGGAACGCATCGAAGTGACGCCGCCGAACACCACGGTCGAGCGCATCGAACAACGCGTATTCCGCCTGCCGGCCAGCCACAAGCGTGCCTTGCTGGCGCACCTGATCACGGCCGGCGCGTGGGAACAGGTACTGGTCTTCACCCGCACCAAGCACGGCGCCAACCGTCTCGCTGAATACCTGGACAAACACGGCCTGCCGGCGGTGGCGATCCACGGTAACAAGAGCCAGAACGCCCGCACCAAAGCCCTGGCCGACTTCAAGGCCGGTGAAGTGCGCATTCTGGTTGCCACCGATATCGCCGCCCGTGGTCTGGACATCGACCAGTTGCCGCATGTGGTCAACTTCGAGTTGCCGAACGTCGACGAAGACTATGTGCACCGTATCGGTCGTACCGGCCGCGCCGGTCGTTCGGGCGAGGCGATCTCGCTGGTCGCGCCGGACGAAGAGAAGCTGCTGAAAAGCATCGAGCGCATGACCAAGCAGAAGATTGCCGACGGCGATCTGATGGGCTTCGACTCCAGCACCATCGAAGCCGAGAAGCCGGAAGCCCGCGAGCGTCCGGACATCCGCAACCCGCGCAATTCCCGTGGCCCACGCGGCGACGGCCCGAATGGCGGCGGCGGTGGCGGTGGTCGCAAGGACAAAGGCAAAGACAAGGGCAAGGAAAAACCGGCTGGTGATCGTGGCGAGCGCCCTGCCCGCCAGCAGAAGCCGCGTGAAGGCACGCCGAGTCGCGAACAGCGTCCGAGCCAGCCACCGCGTGCAGCGGCTGACCGTGCCCCGGACGAGTTCCTCGACGACGATATCGATAACTTCGGTAACCGCGTTGATTACGTGCCGAAAGCCGCTCCTGCCGGCGGCCGTGGCCGTCGTCCGGGCGCCCCGGCGCAAGGCGCAGGCACTGGCGCACCACGCGGCGGTCAGCCACAGGGTCGCCAGAACGGTCCGCGCAACAGCAACGGTTCGAGCACCGGCACACCACCGGCCAAACGCAGCGGCCCGCGCAATGGCGCACCGCGTGACGGTCAGGGTCGTCGTGACGAATCCGCGCCACGCAACCGCCGCCCGGCCCGTGACGATCAGCCACGTAGCGAACCGGCCGTGCAGAACCCGCGCAGCAACGGCCCGAAGATCATGCACAAGGAATCGAAAGCCGACCGCTTCCCGACGCCTGAGCAGCTCGATCAACTGCCAAGCCGTCCGCGTGGCGAGAAACCGGCACTGCTGACCCGCAATCGCTGAGTTCAAGCCGCAATGAAAAATGCCCCGGTTCGAAAGAGCCGGGGCATTTTTATAAGCGCTGCAAATCGCTTTGCGTAGGAGCTGCCGCAGGCTGCGATCTTTTGATCTTGATCTTGATCTTCAAAAATCAAGATCAAAAGATCGCAGCCTTCGGCAGCTCCTACAGGGGATCTGTGTTGTGGCAAAAAAAACGCCCCCGGCCTTGCGACCGGGGGCGTTTTTTCATGTGGCGGCGAAAATTATTTCGCTTTCACACCTTCGAACGAAACGTACAGTTCGACCGCATCGGACTTCGGACCGAGGTCTTTCTGCTTGCCGAAATCGGAACGCTTGATGGTGGTGGTGCCTTCGAAACCGGCACGGTAGCCGCCCCAAGGATCCTTGCCTTCGCCCAGGAAGGTCGCCTTGACGACAACTGGCTTGGTCACGCCCAGCAGGGTCAGGTCGCCGGTCACGTCAGCCGTGTTGGCACCAGTGGATTTGACGCTGGTGGATACGAAAGTGGCCTTGCCGAATTTGCTGGCGTTGAGGAAGTCCGCGCTGGCGATGTGCTTGTCGCGCTCGGCGTGGTTGGTGAACACGCTGGCGGTGTTGACGTTGAACTCGATCTTGCTGTCTTCAGGCTTGGCAGCGTCGAAGCTGAACTTGCCGTCGATGTCCTTGAAGGTACCGGTGATGAAGCTGTAGCCCAGGTGGCTGATCTTGAAGTCGACGAAGGCGTGCTGGCCTTCCTTGTCTACTACGTAGTCAGCAGCCATTACGTTGGCGGACAGCACGGCCGAACCGATTGCCAGAGCGGCCAGAGTCTTTTTCAACATGCTTTCTTTTCCTTTGAGTCGAGGTTGAATTTCAGGCTTTGCGACCAAGCATTCGGGTGAGGGTCGCATCACGATCGATAAAGTGGTGCTTCAATGCTGCCAACGCATGGAGACCGGAAAAAATTACCAGTATCCACGCCAGCCAGAGATGAATCACCCCAGCGGTATCTGCCTGATCCGGTAGTCCGGAGAGCAGAGCAGGAACTTCAAACAGGCCAAACACCGGGATCCCGACACCGTCTGCGGTGGAAATCAGGTAACCGGCAATCATCACAGCGAACAGCGCCAGATACAGAAACCCATGGCCGAATTTAGCGCCGATGCGGGTCATGCGGCTGTAGCTTTGCAGGGTTGGCGGCGGTGGGCTGATGAAACGCCACAACACTCGCAACACCATCACAGCGAGCAGCACCAGGCCGATGCTCTTGTGCAGGTCCGGCGCGTCTTTGCGCCAGGTGCTGTAGTAATCCAGCCCGACCATCCACAGACCCAGCGCAAACAGCCCGAAGACCGCCAGCGCCACGCCCCAGTGCATGAAGATGCTGACCCAACCATAGCGCGAAGAAGAGTTACGTAGCTGCATTGCCCAAATCCTGTGAGAACTGCGAACCAAGACTAGCGAGTTATCTATCGAATTAAAGCGGAAAATTTTGCTTTGAAATATCGAGAAATACGATCAAGAGTCTGTAAGTGGCTTGTTAAGGAAAGATTAAAGGGAAAAGTATGGCGGGATGTCAGGGGACGCTGCTGGTCTAGCTGCTTTTTTGTGGCGAGGGAGCTTGTTCCCGCTGGAGGCCGAAGGACTCCTTCACACGGCTAGCGCGATGCATAGGAAATACCGGGCAATCCGAGGCTACGACTGCTTCGCAGCCGAGCGGGAGCAAGCTCCCTCGCCACAGGGGTTGTGCTCAGACAAAAAAAAAGCGCGGCATAAAAGCCGCGCTTCTTCATTCACCGCAAGGCTTACTGCGCCTTGGTCTCGGTCGTTGCAGCAGGCTTGGCTGCTGGCTTCTTCGCCGGCTCAGCCTTCTTCGCTGCAGGTTTGGCGGCCGGCTTTTTCGTTTCGGTTTTGGCCGCAGGCTTCTTCGCCGCTGGCTTGGCCGCTGCTTTCTTCGCCGGTTCAGCTTTCACTGGGGCCGCTGGTTTCGGTGCTTCCACCGGAGCTGGCGCAGAGGCCGGGGTCGGTGCAGGCGCTGGAGCGACCGGAGCAGGTGCTGGCTCTGGCGCTTTCGCTGGCTCAGGCTTCTTCTCGTCATCCGAACCGCCAAACAGGTTAGTGAAGAAGTTGCCCTTCTTCGCCGCTACGGCAGCCGCCGCGCCTGCCGCTGCTGCAGCCGGCACCACTTTGACCGGTTCGAACGATTTGCCTGCCGCCAGATCTTCCACCTGGCTGGCCGCGCGCTGGCCGGTGCGCAGTGCGCCTTCCAGGGTGCCCGGGTACAAGGTGTCGGTGTGTTCGCCAGCGAACGCTACGCGTTGCAGCGGACGTTCCCACAGGCGCCAGAACTTGCTGATCTGCCCCGGGCCGTAAGCCAGGTAGGCGCCGCCCATCGACGGGTCGGTGCTGTAGCGACGGATTTCATAACCGGTGAACGAGCCACGGGCCTGTGGATAAAACGCGTGCAGACGGATCAGCACCTGGTCGACCATCTGCTTGTCGCCGAACGCTTGCATCACCCGAGCGTTGTCGCCGGACAGGTTGATCACCACGTTGGCGCCACCCTTGAGCGCCGGCTCGATCCAGAGCATGCCCAGGCCGGTATTGCTGTAGATCTCGCCAGACATGCGCGACTTGCTTTCCCACACCGGCGTCTTGAACTTAAGCATGATCTGGTCGCGCCAGCCGTAGTTGGTGCCTTTGATCGCCGCCAGGTGCTGGGCATCCAGCGCCGGGGTCAGGGCGATCTTGTTCAGTGCGCGCAACGGCACCGCCAATACCACGTAGTCAGCCTGATAACCGACGCTGCCGACTTTGACGGTCACGCCGTCCTTGTCCTGGGTAATGGCCGAGACCGGCGAACTGGTCTTGATGGTCTTGATCTGTTTGACGAAGGCCTGGGCCAGCACCTGGCTGCCGCCGACCAGCCGCGAGGCGCGCAGGTCACGGTCGGAAATGCCGCGATAGACGCGGTTCTGCTGGGCGAAATACAGCAGCGACAGACGCGAAGGTTCGTCGTAGTGGGTGCGAATGTCCTGGTTGATCAGCTGACGCGCGGTGGCCGGCAGGTTCTGCTTGTCGAGCCAGCTCGACACCGTGATCTGATCCAGCGCGTGCAGGGTGGCGGTCGCCGCCGGGTTCTGCGGATCGTCGATCGAGCGTGCCAGATCGTCGAGGGTGTTCTGGTAGCGCTTGAGCGCATCGGCGGTGGCTGGTTGCTTGGTGGCCAGATCGGCAGCGGAGAAATAATCGCCGTCGATCAGATAGCTCGGGGTACGCACGAATTCCGGAGCCGGCGTGGTGCCGAGCTTGAACGTCGACACGTATTTGTTGAGCACCGGCTGGGTCTTGTCGTTGCCGATCCACTCGCTGGTGGCCATGCCCGAACGACCGCCCAGACTCGGCTTGGCTTCCAGCAGGGTGACCTGCCAGCCCTTGTTCTGCAGCTCGTAAGCGGCAGTCAGACCCGACAGGCCGCCGCCGATCACGATTGCGGTTTTATCCTTGGCCAGCGCCGTAACGCTGAACAGACCCAACATCACCAGCGCACAGGCGCGCAGCCAACCGACAGACATTCAGCGAACTCCGGAAAAACATGTGGGAAAAAGCAGCTTTGCGAGTCAGACGACTCAAAGAACCGCGAAGAATACGTTAGCCATCAAAACGCCGCCAGCGACGTCTATCGGCTCAGACAAAGTAGCTCAATCGACACAATGGGTTGTTCCCGCGCGATGCATTGCATAGGCTTGCGCGATTGTTCGCCCGCGCCTGACGCGAGCCGCCTCGAGGAGACTGTAAATGGGCCTGAATAACCAGTGGATGCAACGCGATCTCGCGGTGTTGTGGCATCCCTGCACCCAGATGAAAGACCACGAACAGCTGCCGCTGATCCCGATCAAGCGCGGCGAAGGCGTCTGGCTCGAAGACTTCGAAGGCAAGCGCTACCTCGACGCGGTCAGTTCCTGGTGGGTCAATGTGTTCGGGCACGCCAACCCGCGCATCAACCAGCGCATCAAGGATCAGGTCGATCAACTCGAACACGTGATTCTTGCCGGTTTCAGTCATCAGCCGGTGATCGAGCTGTCCGAGCGCCTGGTGAAGATGACCCCGCAAGGCCTGAATCGAGTGTTCTACGCCGATAATGGCTCGTCGTGCATCGAAGTCGCGCTGAAGATGAGCTTTCACTACTGGCTCAACCGCGGCCAGCCGAATAAAAAGCGCTTCGTCACCCTGACCAACAGCTACCACGGTGAAACCATGGCGGCGATGGCGGTCGGCGATGTGCCGCTGTTCACCGAGACCTACAAAGCCCTGCTGATGGACACCATCAAGGTGCCGAGCCCGGATTGCTACGGGCGCCCCGACGGCATGAGCTGGGAAGAACATTCGCGCAACATGTTCGCCGCCATGGAACAGACCCTGGCGGAAAACCATGACAGCGTCGCGGCAGTGATCGTCGAGCCGCTGATCCAGGGCGCGGGCGGCATGCGCATGTATCACCCGGTCTACCTCAAGCTGCTGCGCGAGGCCTGCGACCGTTACGGCGTGCACCTGATCCACGACGAAATCGCCGTCGGTTTCGGCCGCACCGGTACGATGTTCGCCTGCGAGCAGGCCGGCATCCGCCCGGACTTCCTCTGCCTGTCCAAAGCCCTGACCGGCGGCTACCTGCCGCTGGCCGCGTGCCTGACCACCGACGAGGTCTACAGCGCGTTCTACGACGACTACCCGACCCTGCGCGCCTTTCTCCATTCGCACAGCTACACCGGCAATCCGCTGGCGTGCGCGGCGGCACTGGCGACGCTGGATATCTTCGAGCAGGACAACGTCATCGAGAACAACCGGGCGCTGGCCCAGCGCATGGCCTCGGCGACGGCGCATCTGGTCGATCACCCGAACGTGTCCGAAGTGCGCCAGACCGGCATGGTCCTGGCTATCGAGATGGTCAAGGATAAAGCCACGAAAGAGGCCTACCCTTGGCAGGAGCGCCGTGGTCTGAAGGTGTTCCAGCATGCGCTGGAGCGTGGCGCGCTGTTGCGGCCGCTGGGCAGCGTGGTGTATTTCCTGCCGCCCTATGTGATCACCCCGGAGCAGATCGACTTTCTGGCCGAAGTGGCCAGTGAAGGCATCGACATTGCGACGCGTGACAGCGTCAGCGTCGCGGTACCGAAAGATTTCCATCCCGGTTTCCGTGATCCCGGCTGACTCGGCTACTTGAGATTTGCGGTGTTTGAACTACCGCTTTCGCGAGCAGGCTCGCTCCCACAGGGGGGATGCATTCCAAATCTGGGAGCGAGCCTGCTCGCGAATGAAGTCAACACCGATCCAACTGATTCACATCTTTCCAGAGACCCGAAATGAGACTGTCCCGCTTCTTTATCGACGCCCCGCTGAGCACCGGCGAACACGAACTGCCGGAGGCCCAGGCGCATTACATCAGCCGCGTGCTGCGCATGGCCGAGGGCGATGCCGTGCAGTTGTTCGACGGTTCCGGCCATGAGTTTCGCGGATCGCTGGTAGAAGTCGGCAAGAAGCGCGTCGTCGTGCAGATCGACGAGCAATTCCCCGGGCAGGTCGAATCGCCGCTGCAGATCCACCTGGGCCAGGGCCTCTCCCGTGGCGAGCGGATGGACTGGGCGATTCAGAAAGCCACTGAACTGGGGGTGAGCGAAATCACCCCGATTTTCAGCGAACGCTGCGAAGTGCGCCTCAAGGACGAACGCGCCGACAAACGCCTGCTGCACTGGCGCCAGGTAGCGATCAGCGCATGCGAGCAATGTGGGCGCTCGCGGGTGCCGGTAATTCATCCGCCGGTGTTGTTGGCGGACTGGATCAAGCAGACTGAAGCGGAGTTGAAGCTGGTGTTGCATCCGGTGGCAGAGCCGCTGGTCAGCCATGCCAGACCGGCGACGCTGGCGTTCCTGATCGGGCCGGAAGGTGGCTTGTCAGATGGCGAAGTCGAGCAGGCCAAGACCAACGGCTTCCACGCCGCCCGCCTCGGGCCGCGGGTGCTGCGCACCGAGACCGCGCCAGTGGTGGCATTGGCTGTTGCACAACAGCTTTGGGGTGACTTTTAGAGTCTCGATTGGAATACGTCCCTGTAGGAGTGAGCCTGCTCGCGATAGCGGTGTATCAGCCACCACTCATTGACTGAACTGACGCAATCGCGAGCAGGCTCACTCCTACAAGGGAATGGCGGTGTTTAGAGGACGTAGAACAGAATCGCGACAAAATGCAGCAAGCTCCCGGCGATCACGAACAGGTGCCAGATGCCATGGGCATGCCGCAAGCGGTGATCCAGGGCAAAAAAGATAATCCCCACCGTATATAGCACGCCGCCCGACGCCAGCCAGGCAAACCCCGCCGTGCCCAGTGCGGCAATCAGCGGTTTGACCGCGACCAGCACAATCCAGCCCATCACCGCGTAAATCACGATCGACAGAATCCGCGCTTCGGAGCGCGGCTTGATTTCTTGCAGAATGCCGATCAGCGCCAGCCCCCAGACAATCCCGAACAGCGTCCAGCCCCACGGCCCGCGTAACGTCACCAGGCAGAACGGCGTGTAGCTGCCGGCGATCAGCAGGTAGATCGAAAAATGATCGACCTTCTTCATGATCGCTTTCTTGCGCCCGCGCACGCTGTGGTAAACGGTCGAGGCGCTGTAGAGCACCAGCAAGGTAAACGCATAAATCGCCACGCTGACAATCTTCCATGGACTGCCGTCGAGGCTGGCGATTACCAGCATCCACACGCCGCCGATAAACGCCGCAATAGCTCCGACCAAATGGGTCCAGGCGTTGAGTTTTTCCCCGTGATACATGTATTGCTCACCTCACATTCGTTACCGCAGCGCGCAAGGCTCGGGCCTTGAGCGTAAAAGCGCAAGTTTGCGTTCAACACGATCCCCTGTAGCAGCTGCCGAAGGCTGCGATCTTTTGATCTTCCGTGCACAATCGGCCGATACCAAAAAGAGTCCGCGCCATGCTGATCGACGAAGAATTGACCCTGAAAAAACTCGAGGTGTTCCTCGCCTTCATGCGCACCGGCAACCTCGCCCGCGCCGCCGCCGAATTGCAGACCAGCAACGTCAGCGTGCACCGCGCCATCCACTCACTGGAAAGCGCCTTGCGTTGTCCGCTGTTCAAACACGAGGGGCGCAACCTGACGCCGCTGGAAAGCGCTTACGTGCTGGAAGAGCGTGCGCAGAAGCTGATCAACGACGTGGTCGAAAGCGTGCGCCTGACCCGCGAAGCTGCCGGATTCTCCGCCGAGCGCTTCAAGCTCGGCTCGCTGTATTCGCTGACGGTGAAAACCGTGCCGCAACTGATCATGGGCCTGAAAATCCGTCGCAGCGAACTCAACATCGACCTGATCCTCGGCTCGAACATCGACCTGCTCTACAAGCTGAAAAACATGGAAGTCGACGCGATTCTGGTGTCGCTGGACGACAGCATCAACGACCCCGATTGCGAGCAGATTGCACTGTTTTCCGACGACATCTTCCTCGCCACCCCGGCGGACTCCAAGTTTGCCCAGCGCAGTGAAGTGGACCTGGCGCAAGTGCGCGATGAAACCTTCATCACCCTGACCCAGGGCTTCGCCACCCATCAGGACGGTGTGCGGGTATTCAAACAGGCGGGGTTCGAGCCGAAGGGGGCGATGCAGGTCAACGACATCTTCACCTTGCTGAGCATGGGCAGCTCGGGCGTGGGGTATGCGTTGCTGCCAGGAAGGATTGCAGCGGTGTATGAAAATCGGGTGAAGCTGATTCCGCTGCAGGAGAAGTACCGGTTGCAGCAGCACATTGGGGTGGTGTGTCTCAAGGCCAAGGAGCGCGATCCGAATCTGCTGGCGTTGCTGGCGGAGTGTCGGATGTATGCCAATCGCCAGTTGGCGGATTAACAGCAGATCAAAAGCCTACCCCCTCACCCCAGCCCTCTCCCCCAAGGGGGCGAGGGGGAAGGGAGCAGATTGGGGGCTTTTCAGAACCTGAGTTCGACTCAGGATTTTCAGGTCGATGTATAACGCCAAAACAACGCGGTCAGTCCCCTCTGCCCCCGGGAGAGGGCTAGGGTGAGGGGCTCTTGATCTTCAGCCGACAATCGCGCGAACAATGAAGAACAACAGCGACGGCCCCAGCAAACACCCAAGACCGGTGTGAAAGGTAGCCGTCAACGCCCCGTACGGCACCAGGCGCCGATCCGTCGCCGCCAGCCCCGCCGTCACGCCACTCACCGTCCCGGCCAGCCCGCCAAAGACCATCGCCGAGCGGGGATTGTCCAGGCCCATCCAGCGCGCCGCGACCGGGGTGCCGACCATCACCAGAATCGCCTTGATCAACCCGGTGGCAATCGACAGCGCCATCACATCCGAGGTCGCGCCGATCGCCGCACCGGTCACCGGCCCGACGATGTAAGTCACCGCACCCGCACCGATGGTGGTCATGCTCACCGCATCGCGATAACCGAAGGTCCAGGCCATGCACGCGCCGACAATGAACGGCAGGATCGTGCCCAGCAGCAGGGCGATCACGCCGATCATGCCGGCCTTCTTCGCTTCGGTGGCCTGCACTTCAAAAGCAGTGGCGACGATGGCGAAGTCGCGCAACATCGCCCCGCCCATCAGGCCGATGCCGGAGAACAGCGTCAGATCGGCCAAGCCTTTCTGCCCGCCGGTCATGGTGCCGCCGACCCAGGCCAGCACCAGGCCGATGACAATGGCGATCGCCGAGCCGTGGATGCGCCCGAAGGTCAGGCGCCTGGAGAGAATCACCGACACCCACATGATCACGCCGACGAAGGCGAATGCGGTGATCAGCCCATTGTGTTCCAGACCTTTTTCGATGAGATCCCACATGTCAGCGACCTCCTACCGGGGTGCCGACCGGGGAAATTTCCGCCGGTTCGTCGGGCAACGGTTCGCCCTTGTGAGTGCGGCTGATCAGGGCAATCGTGCAACCACAAACCGCCACGGAGCCGATTGCCGCCAGCACCGCCACCGGGCCGCCGTGCAGGGCGGTGACGACGTTCTGCTGCGCGGCCATCGCCACCACCACCGGAATGTACATCGCGCCCCAGAAGCCGACGCCCATCTCGCAATCCTTGGTCATGCCGCCGCGCTTTTGCATCCACAAGCGTGCGCAGATCAGCAGGATCATCGCAATGCCGACCCCGCCGACGTTGGATTTGACGCCCAGCAACACGCCAAGCATGTCACCCATGATCACCCCTGCCAGCGTACAGATCGCCAGCAGCGCCACACCGTAAATAATCATTGTTGTAGTCCTCAAAGTGCATCGTCGAATGTTGTTTTTGTTGTTCGAAGCTTGAGTCGGCGGTTTAGAGTTGGCGGCCACCCTCCTCTCGCAACAGCGCTTGCAGGGTGTCGAGGCGGGCACTGTCGAAGGCAGTGACGGTGCCCTGCTCGAACACCCGGCGTGCCAGCCCGCTGAGCACCGCACCGGGCGGCAGTTCGATCTGTAAACGCACGCCGTGCTCGTAGGCGCTTTGCACGGTGCCGCGCCAATCCACCACGCGGCACATGTTGAAAGCGAGGTCATCGCGCAGCGCTTCGACTTTGGTCACAGGCCGCGCGCTACTGCCGCTCAGATAAGCGATTTTCGGATTCTTCAGTTCAACCTTGGCGAAGGCGTCGGCAAGCGCCTGCGCCGGTTTTTCCAGCAATGGGCAATGCGACGGCACGCTCACCGCCAGCCGTTTCGCCACTCCGGCGCCGCGACCGCGCGCCAGTTCGGCCACCGCTTGCATGGCCTTGTCGCTGCCGGCAATCACCACTTGGTTATCGGCGTTGATGTTGGCCAGATACGCCGGCGAATCTTCGCTGTGCACCTGGACCAGCAGCGTTTCCACTGTGGACAACTGCAAGCCGATGATCGCGGTCATGCCGTAGCCCTGCGGATAAGCCTGCTGCATCAGCTCACCGCGCAGGCTGACCAGATGCAGCGCATCGCTGAAACTCAAGGCCCCCGCCACCACTGCCGCCGGATAAGCGCCGATGGACAGCCCGGCGACGTAATCTGCTCTCAGGCCATCCTGCAATAACTGCCGTGAAGCAGCGACCCCGGCGATCAGCAGACAGAGTTGGACCGCCCTTGTCGTGCGCAATGCCTCGGTGGAATCCAGCAGCGAGACATCTTCGCCAAGAACATCACTGGCCTCGACCAGGGTGTCGCCGGGCAAACGCTGAAGCATGCCCGCCTGCTGCGCGCCCTGGCCGGGAAACACCAGCAGACTGCTCACGCTGCCTGCTCCTGCGGGTTCCACGGATCCATAACCAGACACGCCTGATGGGCAGTTTTCAGCAGCACCCGGGCCGAATCACTGGCCCATTCGCGCAAGGCCACCGCACCGAATGGCGTCTGCAATTGCGCGTCGACCCGGCACACGGCTTGATCAAACAAATCGACCAGTTCCCGCGCCTGATCACGACGGATCATCTGCGGCGTACGCAGGATCAAATCGAGATCGCTGGCGGCGTGCATCGCGGCAAAGCCACTGGCCAATTCAAACCCTACGCTGCCGCTGACACCCCAGACCCAACCGCAATCGTCGAGTAGCGGTCGCAGCTGTGTCAGCGCCTGCATCACCGGCAAATCACGCGGGCTGTCGACATGACACAGCGCCTCAGGACTGACCCGCCGGGCAATCGAATCAACCGGCATGAACGCCGCCAGGCGCTGCTCGCGCAAAGCCCCGCGCACACCCACCGCGACAAAACCGGCAGCACTCAACGCCCGCCGCACCACCACCGGTTGCCCGGCCGCCAGCACCTCGACCGCCCACGCCGGCGCATCCGCCGGCAACTGCGCCGGGGTCATACCCCAGAGCAGATCGTGGGCCAAAGTCAGGTTCACCACTGCGCCCTCAGCAGTTCGCGGACGCGGCTGGAAGCTGCACGATTGCTCGCACCGAGGCGCCCTTTCAAATCACTGCTGCTCACATCATCGATCGCCTGCTTCAGGCACTCGCGCACCCGCGCCAGATCTTCCGCCGTCGGCTGTTCGATCTGCTGCACCGAGAGAGTTTCCCAAAGCAGACCGAGGCTGGCGTAGCTGTCGATGTCGTAGGCCATGGGCGGCACGCTGGCGGCCAGCGCTTCCAGTTCTTCAACACTGCGCAATGTCACCCGCGCCGCCGAGGCCTTGCCCATCGCGTGCACCATCACACCGGGATCACGCAAAGCAATCAGCCGATTGGCCTGGTAACCATGCGCGAGAAATGCGCCCGACATCGCTTTACCCACCAGCAGCGCAATCACCGGATGCCCGGCCAATCGCGCACGGGCATAACTGTCCGCCGCGCCGGCCAGGGCCTGATGAATGCCGAGGGCTTCTTCGCGCCGGCCATACGCCTGACTCGGCACATCGACGATGGCGATGATCGGGCGCTTCTGCGCTTGGTCGCGGTCGGCGCTGATCGCGTCATCCACAGCCTTGGCCAGACCCCAGCCTTCGAGCAAGCCGACTTCGCCGTTTCGGGCGCGAGGGAAACGATTGTCCGGGTCGGCGACCACGGCGATAAAACGTCCAAGCTCAGCGTCGGCCACTTTCAATGACGGCGGCAAACCTTCGACGCTTTCAGCGCCCTCGCTCAAGGCGTTGAACCAGTGCAAACCGCGCAATGAATAACTGCTCATGAGCGCTCTCCTTGATACAGATCGCGAACCACCGACGGTTCGATTTGCTGGTCAGTGTTCAGCTTGCCGAGGCGTTGCAGGAACCACTCGGCGCGCTGGCTGCGCGGCTGTGCCGGCAAGCCTAGCTGGAGCAACTCTCCGACCTGCTGACGAATCTGCGCCACATCATCGCTGACATAACGGTCCACCAGTCCCGTGTTGAAACGCTGTTCGCCGCCGGTCAGGCTCCAGATGAAGGGCCGGTCGCGGGAGTCGTATTCCTCGATCCCGGCTTCCTGCTCGATCACCTGCGGGCCGTTCAGGCCGAGACGTGCTTCCTGAGTCACCAGCAAATAGCTGCACAGCGCCGCAGCAATCGACATGCCGCCGAAGCAACCGACACTGCCAGCGACCACTCCGACCACCGGTTGGTAGCGCTGCAGATCGACAATCGCCGCATGAATATCAGCAATCGCCGCGAGCCCCAGATTGGCCTCCTGCAAGCGCACGCCACCGGTTTCCAGCAGCAACACTGCGCGAGTAGGAATGCCGTTACGATTGTCTTCAGCCGCCAGTTCCAGCGCACCGGCAATCTTCGCCCCGCCGACTTCGCCAAGGCTGCCGCCCTGGAATGCGCCTTCAATCGCCGCGATCACTACCGGCAGACCGTCAAGACTGCCCTTGGCGATGATCACGCCGTCGTCGGCCTGGGGCACCACACCCTGGCGTTCGAGCCATGGCGACATCACCCGTTGAAACGGATCGAGCAGTTCGCGAAAGGTCCCGGCGTCGAGCAAGGCTTTCGCCCGCTGCCGCGCACCGAGTTCGACGAAGCTGTGTTTGTTGAGCAACGCTGCGCTGTCAGTCATGGCCGATCTCCTCGAAACCCTGTTCCAGACGCAAGCGCACCACCCCCGGCGTCGCGCCGAAATCGTGGATGTCGATGGCCATCGCCGGCGGCGTGGTGCCGTCGAACATCCGCGCAAACAGGTGTTGCCAGCGCTGCTGCGCGCCATTGACCGAGGTCTGCACATTGATCGTCAGCTTGCCGGCCAGACCCGGCTCGATCAGCACTTCCAGATCTCCCGAACCGACACAACCGACCAGCGCACGACCGCGTGGCGGCTGCCCGGCGGGGAATTCAAACGATAGGCTTTCCATCAAAATGCTCCCTGAACAATGCCGTCGCGCTCGATGCGATCGAGCAGCAGCGTGGCTGCGAGCAAGTCGGCGGCGCCACCGGGCGAGGCATTCAATGCGATGAGTTGTTGATCGAGTTCGTGCAGGCGCCGGCGACCGCTGAGGCTGGCGCTGCCGCCGGCGTCGAGCACCGCTTGCGCCCCCGACTGCATGGCGTGCAGGCCGGCTTCGCCAGCGCGGTAGAGCACGCAGGTGTCGGCCAGCTCGGTCATGATCGCCAGCAAGGCGTCCAGTCGGGCGTTCTGTTCGCCGTAGCCGTTGGCGCGGCTTTTCTGCAGTTGCGGCAGGCCACGTTGCAGCACGGACGGGAAGCCCAGCTGCGCTTCCTCGCGGGCCCCGTGTGCGCCGTAGCGCTGGGCAACTTGTGCGCCGTGGCTGAGCGGTTTCGGTGCGTAGCGGTCGTCGAGCAGTGCCAGGCGTGCGGCACACAGGGCGATGGATTTCGGTTGCAGCGCGGCGGCTGTCACCAACAGTCCCAATGCCCAGATCGCACCGCGATGGGTGTTGACGCCGTTGGTGGTCACGAGCATCGCTTGTTCGCCCTCGCGGCCGATGCGGCCGATCGCTTCGCGCAACGGCAAACCGACTTCACCGATCTCCAGCGCGGCCTCGGCCATTTCCTTGAATGCCGGCCACAATGCCAGCGCCGACGCGTGCATCAGGCCCAGGTGCAGATCGGTGTGTGCGCCGTTGCCACGACGATCGACCAGCGCCGGTTTCGGCGACAGATCCGCTTCGTCGATCAGCGCGTCCACCGCCAGATCGGCCAATCGATCAGCCAGTGACAGCGGTTTCGCTTGCAGGTTGAATGCGTGCATTACCAGCTCCTGAATTTGGCGGGCGGGTTATAGAGACCGCCGGACCACTCGACCAGATCGGCCACGCTTTTCGCTGCGAGCAATTCGCGGGTGGCGTCGGTGCGGCGGATACCAAGGTCTTCGGGCAAGGCGATCAGGCCTTCGCGGCGCATGCGTTCGGTGTCTTTCGGGTTGTGCCGCAGGCCGATGGCGGTAACGCCAGCCACCGCTGCGATCATCGCCTGGCGCTCTTCCAGCGAGCGCGCCTTGTACAGATAGGCAATGCCTTCTTCGGTGAGCAGGTGGGTGACGTCGTCGCCGTAGATCATGATCGGTGCCAGCGGCATGCCGCTTTTCTTCGCCACTTCGACCGCGTCGAGGGTTTCGACGAAGGTCGGTTTGCCGCCCTCCTGGAACGTCTCGACCATTTGCACCACGAGTTTCCTGCCGCGTTCGAGCATCGGTTGCGGCGCATCGGCGTGGCGCATGTCCAGCCACGCCGGGGTACCGTGACGCCGGCCGCGCGGGTCGTGGCCCATGTTCGGCGCGCCACCGAAACCGGCGAGACGGCCACGGGTCACGGTCGAGGAATGGCCGTCGCCATCGACCTGCAATGTCGCGCCGATAAACAGATCCACCGCGTATTGCCCCGCCAGTTGGCAGACCATGCGGTTGGAGCGCAGCGAGCCGTCGCGGCCGGTGAAGAACACATCCGGCCGAGCGGCGATGTAGTTTTCCATGCCCAGTTCGGTGCCGAAGCAATGCACGCTCTCGACCCAGCCGCTTTCAATCGCCGGGATCAGCGTCGGGTGCGGGTTGAGCGTCCAGTTGCGGCAGATCTTGCCTTTAAGGCCGAGGGATTCGCCATAGGTCGGCAGGATCAATTCGATGGCCGCCGTGTTGAAACCGATGCCGTGGTTGAGCGACTGCACGTTGTGTTTTTCGTAGATGCCACGGATCGCCATCATCGCCATCAACACATGCACAGGTTTGATGTGGCGCGGGTCGCGGGTGAACAGCGGTTCGATGTAGAACGGCTTGTCGGCCACCACCACGAAGTCGACCCAAGACGCCGGAATGTCCACGCGAGGGAGTTCGCTGACGTCGTCGACCAACTGGTTGACCTGGACGATGACGATGCCGTCGCTGAACGCTGCCGGCTCAATCAACGCCGGGGTGTCTTCGGTGCTGGGGCCGGTGTAGATGTTGCCGGCGCGATCAGCCATGAAACCGGCCGAGAGCACAACGTTGGGGATCAGGTCCACGACGAGGCGGGCATAGAGTTCGATGTACGTGTGAATGGCGCCGACTTCGAGCAAGCCATCTTCGAGCAACTGGCTGATGCGCAGGCTCTGGGTGCCGGCGAAGGAGAAATCGAGCTTGCGGGCGATGCCGCGTTCGAACAGGTCAAGGTGTTCGGAGCGGCCAACGCTGGGCATGATCATGTGCAGGTCGTGGAGTGTCGCCGGGTCGGCTTTGGCCAGCGAACGCGAGAGGAAATCCGCCTGCTTCTGGTTGTTGCCCTCGAGCACCACGCGATCGCCGGGATGGATCAACGCTTCGAGCGCGGCGACGATTTTGTCACTGGGCAACACCGCGCCATCGGCCAGCCCGCGCACCTTGTCGAGCCGGCGCTGCTTCTCGTCACGCCGCCGCGTCCAGCGCGAGTCAGGGGAAATTGTCGTTGTCATGCTCACTCCACGGGGTTCGCTGTCGTGGAGCCACGTTAGGCGCGTGTGGTGAGGGCATCAATCAAGCTGGGTGGTGAATCATTACGCTGAGCGTAACGTTCAAAAGCTACCCTCACCCTAGCCCTCTCCCGGAGGGAGAGGGGACCGATTGGGGGATGCTTGGGAATGACGCCGACCTGAAGCAGCCGTGGTGAATCCCGAAACGAAAAATCAACAGCCCCTCACCCTAGCCCTCTCCCGAGGGAGAGGGGACTGATTGGGGGATGCTTGGGAATGATGCTGACCTGAACCAGTTGTAGTGAATCCATAATCGACTCGGTTATTCAGGTCGATGTAGGACCCGAGACACCTCGGTCGGCTCCCTCTCCCTCTGGGAGAGGGCTGGGGTGAGGGGCTTTCAGTCGGTTGGCACCATTTTGTCCAGCACCCGGTTCACCGCCATCTCCGCCACCATGACAATCTGCGCGATGCCCTGCAGGGTCTTGCGCTGTGAGCCTTCAACTGAAGCGGCGTGGTTATGCAGCATCACCGTTGCCGAGCCGAGCGTTTCACAGGCATCGGCCAGCAAGGATTCGGTGTCGGCCTCGGGATTGGCAATGTACAGCGTGTTGGGGATGTAAGGCGGCGCCATGAAGTCAGCGCTGGGCGGGCCGAGGTAATGGTCGAGGGCGCGCTCGGCGGCTTCGTTGAATTTCTTGGAGTCGGGGGACTGGTAAGGAGATGCCGGGTCTGTGGCCGGCGGATTTGGGGTTACTTTGAACATAAGCTGTGTTCCCGTTGTTGAGCGCCAACCCTTGGCTACTAAACGAAAGGGAGGCAGCTGTACGCAGGTTAGTAGACCGGGGAACTCAGCTTAAGCCGGCGCGCCGAAGCGCCCTGCGTACAACCACCATCAAGCTCAGATGCGGAACACCTGTGATGAATGCACGACCAGCTGAATTACCGCGGGCTACTAAACCCGATCACTGCGAATCAGTGACCCGATCCAAGTTACGCAGCATGCCCTGGGCGCACAAGCCGGCGGATTCTGGCGCAGGCGTAGGCAGGGGCGCAAGGATTTGTAGGTTGGTGGGGCGTAACACCTGGTGTCTTTAAACACCGGAAAGGATTGGTGTTTATTGAGCTACAGGAATTGAGGATCTACCTGTGGGATTGTGGTGATGCGACTGGCGTAATCGCGAGCAGGCTCACTCCTACAATGGATCTGCGTCCAGCCGCAAAATCTCATGCACCGCAGCCCCCTGTAGGAGTGAGCCTGCTCGCGATGAGGCCAGCAAAGCCGCCCAAAATCCGGATCAGCCTACTAGGCCAGCCTCCACCAACAACCGCTCCAGCCCCAACAAATCCGGCACCTTCGCCACCTGCTCCCCCACCTGCACCGCCGCCTGCTCCAGCGCACACAACGGCACATCGACATAACTCAACTGACTGTCCAGCTTGTACGAACGCGGTATCCCCTGCACCAGCAGGGCAATGAATTTCAATTCAGGCAAACCACCCAAGGCATTCAAGATCACAATCCGCGCCCGTTCGCCGATGACGATTTTCTGTCCGCACGCCGATTCGAAACTGATCAGCGGAATCTGCCGCTCACGCCACGTCACCCGGCCCAGGTACCACGGTGGGGTATCGAGGTCGAAAGCGCTGGCCTGGTAGTCGATCAGCTCGGCGATCGCGACGTTGGGCAGGATCAGGTTGCGATCGGCCAGCGGCAGCAGCAGCCCGGTAAGCTGGCCGGTGCGCGGGTTGTGCCGGTGTTCATGCATGTTTCTTGCTCCACTGGGCAATGCTCTCCAGCAACACCGACTCCTGATACGGCTTGCCGAGGTAGTCGTTGACGCCGATGGCCATGGCGCGGTCGCGGTGTTTCTGCCCGGTGCGCGAGGTGATCATGATGATCGGCAGATGTTGCAGGCGTTCATCGTTGCGCACCTGGGTGGCGACTTCGAAGCCGTCCATGCGCGGCATTTCGATGTCGAGCAGCATCAGATCGGGCATGTGCTCTTCAAGCAGCAGCATCGCATCGACACCGTCCTTGGCGGTCAGCACGTTCATGCCGTGGCGCTCAAGCAAACGGCTGGTGACCTTGCGCACCGTCACCGAGTCATCGACGACCATGATCAGCAGCGGCTTGTGCGGTTCGCTGTCGATCTCCGTGCGCGCCGGCTCTTGCGAAAGACGCGCCTGCATCGCCCGGATCGGGGCGAGCAGATCCAGAATCAGCACCACGCGGCCATCGCCGAGAATCGTCGCCCCCGACACCCCCTGCACCGCAGCGAACTGCGGGCCGAGGCTCTTGACCACGATCTCGCGGGTGCCGGCCATGGAGTCGACCAGCACCGCGATGTGGCGATCGTTGTAATGCACCAGCAGCACCGGCAACGGCAGGTTCTGCCCGAGCAGTTTCGGCCGTGGCGCAGTCTTCAGCAGCTCGCCCAGATAGCACAGTTCATAACGCTGGCCACCGTATTGATAGCTTGGGGGATCGTGACGGAAGTGCCCTTCCAGATCATTCGGCAACACGCGCACGATGCCTTCGATGGTGTTCAGCGGAATCGCGTATTGATCCTCGCCACACTGCACCATCAGCGCGCGGTTGACCGACACGGTGAAGGGCAGGCGAATGCGAAAATGCACGCCCTGCCCCGGCACTGAATCGATGCTCATGCTACCGCCGAGCTGACGCACTTCTTCGTGGACCACGTCCATGCCGACGCCACGCCCGGAAATCTGGGTGATCTTTTCCGCCGTGGAGAAGCCCGGCTGGAGGATGAATTGCAGGACATCGCGGTCGCTGATCTCGGCATCGGGCGCCAGCAGACCGCGCTTGATCGCCTTGCGCCGCACGGCTTCCAGCGGCACCCCGGCGCCGTCGTCGCGGATGTCGAAAACCATGTCGCCGCCCTCGCGAGACAGATCGAGGCTGATCTGTCCTTGCGCCGGTTTGCCCGCCGCCAGCCGCACCTCGGCAGATTCCAGGCCATGGTCGACGGCGTTGCGCAGCATGTGTTCCAGCGGCGCGGCCATGCGTTCGAGGACATTACGATCCATCTCGCCATCGGCATTGCCGACAACAAACGCAACATCCTTGCCCAGCTCTTCAGCGACCTGACGAACGATGCGTTTCAGACGCGGGACCATGCGTTCGAACGGCACCATGCGCGTGCGCATCAGGCCTTCCTGCAGCTCGGTGTTGATCCGTCCCTGCTGCTGCAGCAGGTTCTCCGCATCGTGGTTGCGGCGGTCGAGGGTTTCCTTGAGGTCGAGCAGGTCCGAGGCCGATTCGAACAATGCCCGCGACAGTTGCTGCAACTGCGAATGGCGGTCCATTTCCAGCGGATCGAAATCTTCGTAACCGAGGCGCTCACCGTCGACTTGCTGACGGCTGAGAATCCGCCCCTGGGTTTCCGTGTCGAGGCGGCGCAGTTGATCGCGCATACGTTCGATGGTGGTTTCCATCTCGTTCAGGGCAATCTGCGCATCGTTGACCTGCTGCTCGATCCGCCCGCGAAAGATCGACGTTTCACCGGCCAGATTGACCAGCTCATCGAGCAGTTCGGAAGACACCTTGACCATGTCCGCGCCAGTATCGGCACTCGGTGGCGCAGCCTCAGGCTTGGCCACAGGCAATGGTGCAGGCGCTGGCGGCGCTTCAACCTGCACCGGGTGACTGAAATTCTGGATCGCGTTGATCAGCCGATCGGCCGGTGGGCACGGCTGCCCGGCGCGCACGCCATCGAGCATTTGCGCCAGTCGGTCATGGCCGCGCTGCACCAACGCGAACAGTTCGGCAGAGGGTTGCAGCGCACCGGTAGAGAGGCTTTCGTAGAGAAATTCCAGCTCATGGGCGAGGTCGCCGATCGGGCCGATTTCGACCATTCGCGCGCCGCCCTTGAGGGTGTGCAGATCGCGCAGCAGGGTTTCGACTTCCTGGCGGTTGCCCGGCTCGGCCTGCCAGCGCAGCAGTGCAGCGCCGGAGCTTTCGATGATGTCGAAGCCTTCTTCGAGGAAGATCTCCAGCAACTCCGGGTCGTGCCCGGCGTTGTCGTGCTCGGTTGGCGCTGGGGCAGCTTCGCTGGCGGCCTGGCCCTGACGCAGCTGACGGATGGCGTCGATCAGATCCTGCGCCGGGGTCAGCGCTTGATGCGCTTGCAGTTGCTCGAGCATCAGCGCCAAGCGTTCATGACTCTGCTGCAGCAACCCTTCGAGCGCGGCGCTGTGGTTGTAGCGTCGATCGACCAGGCCTTCGTAGAGGTTTTCCAGTTCCAGGGCGAGGTCACCTACGGCCTCGACTTCGGCCATGCGCGCACCGCCCTTCAGCGTGTGCAAGTCGCGCTGTAACGACGACAGCGGCGCGCTGTTGTCCGGATCCTTGAGCCAGCGCTGCAAGGCTTGTCCGGCGCTGTCGAGGATGTCCACCGCCTCTTCGAGGAAGATTTCAACGATCTCGTCGTCCGGTTCGAGCGCGGCAGCCGATTGCTGCAATTGGGCGGTGGCGCTGCCCAGTTCGCGAATGTCCAGGGTGCGGCTGCCATCGCTGCGGATCAGGCCCATCGACGCCGGGTCGAGGCCTTCGTCGAGCAGTTCCTGCAAGGCGCGGATCCGCTCCGGCTGCGGGGTGATTTCCTGGCCGGCGGCGAGTTCGTCGAGCATGTTGATCAGCGCTTCGTGGGCCAGTTGCGCTTCGTGGAAAAACCGCTCGCTGACCGCCAGACTGCTTTCTTCCACCGCGCCATACAGGTCGAGCAAGGCTTCGCATAAACCGTCGACCGGTAGCAGATCGGCAAGGTGCGCGCCTTCGCCGAGGGTGGTCAGTTCATCGAGCAAGGCACTGAGTTCCTGGCGCTCGCCGGGGTGCTGCTGCCAGCGCTGCAAGAGGTTTTCGGCGTCGAGCAGGATGTCCATGCCCTGGGCGAGGAAGTTGTTGATCAGTTGCGGATCGCGCTTGAGGCGCAAGCCGCTTTCAGCGCTATCGGAGCTGGCTTGCAGGCGTTCGGCGAGCAGCGCGTCGGTGCGTTTGATCAGCGACTGCGCACCGACAATCGGCGCCAGCGGATCGTGCTTGATCTGACGCAGGCCGACACGGAACAGGCCTTCGGCTTCGAGCAGCAATTCGACCTCGTCCAGGTCCAGCGGCAACTGATGCGCCTTGAACTCGCGGGCCAGTTGATCGAGTGACGCGGCAAGTTCGGCCATCGGCAATACGCCGGCCATCGAGGCACTGCCCTTGAGCGTGTGCAGCGCGCGTTGCAGCTCGTCGCTGGCCGGCAACGGCACGTGCTCGGCGGCTTGATCGAGGAAGCGGTTGAGGCTGGCGAGGTGGGTTTCGGCCTCCTTGCGGAAGATTTCCAGCAGCAGCGGGTCCAGCGCGGCGACGTCGTCGGTGTCTTCGGCGGCCAGCGGTTCATCGCCCTTGGCCAGCGCGTGGGCGCGGGCGGCGAGCTGGTCGACATCGCTGCGCTGGCGTTGGCGCTGGGTGGCGAATTCGTTGATCAGCTCGGGCAGCAGCAACAGCGTGTCGCCGAGCAATTGGCGCAGCACGGCGCCGGGTTCGACGCTTTGCTCAAGCACGCGGTTGAGCAGGTTTTCCACCGCCCAGGCCAGTTCGCCGAGGACCAATGCGCGAACCATGCGCCCGCTGCCCTTCAAGGTGTGGAAGGCCCGGCGCAGTTCAGTCAACGCGGCGCGGTCCTGCGGATTGGCGGTCCAGCGCGGCAGGTATTCGTGGAGCACTGCGAGGACTTCGTCGGTCTCTTCGAGGAACACTTCGCGCAGCTCATCGTCGACCGGTTCTTCATCGGCCGGCGGCGGCATCAGGCTGTCGGGGGTATTGCGCGCCGGCGGGTTGAGCGCCGACACCGGGCTGGCCAGCACCTCGGCCAGTGACTGCACCACTTGAGGGTCGTCGAGGGTTTGCAGGCCTTGCATGACCTGCGCTTCGTCAGGGCTGAGCACTTCATCAAGCACCGGCACCTGCGCTTCGCCGGGCTGCTCGCTGGGAAAGAAGCCAAGGCTGGCGAGGCTGTTCTGCGCGACATCGAGCAGATGTTCGGCGGGTACTTGCGGATCGTCGCTCAGGCGTTCGAGGTAATACTCGAGGCTGCTGATCGCATCGGCCAGATGATCGAGTTGCTCCCAGCCCGGTTCGTGAGCATCGAGCATCAAATGCTCGCGAATGAAGCCGTTGCAGGCCTCGACCAGACTCGCCGCCCGTGGCAGTGGAATCATCGCCAGCGCGCCGCGCACCTGGGTCAGCAGGTCGGGCAGCGCTTGCAAATGCTGGCGGTCCCAATCGGCGTCGATGTAGTCGACGATCATGTCCTTGGCCTGTTGCAGGCAGATGCGCGCTTCCTTGATCACAATCTGGTGGATCTGCGTCAGGTCGGTGGTCGGCAGGCGCGCATCGTCGGCGCTTTGCGTCTCCACCGTGCCGACCATGCCGGCCAGCGTCGCTTCGACGTAAAGCAAGGCCCCGGCGACGTCCATGAGGATCGCGTCGTTCGGTTCGCGCTGGCCCTGAGCGAGGCTGAGCACCACCGCCAATTGGTCGATGATGACTTTGCGCGGCTGGCCGAAACCCAGCACCGCGAGGGTGTCGGCAATCTGCCGTAGCGGCGCGAGCAGGCTGTCCAGATCCGAGGCGTGCTGGCGGTCGCTGCGCACGAACAGATCGAGGCGTTCCTTGACCCGCACCAGCTCTTCGCACAGCGCCGCCAGTACCGAGCGCATGGCATCGCGGTCGGGGCCGGCGAGGCGCGCGCGTTCTTCATCGACCATCGCGCTGTCGGGCAACGCGTCGTCCAGGGAGTAGCGATCTTTCATGGTCAGCATCTGCCCGGTGGGATGTTCGGCTTTGGCAATATAGAACAACAGGCTTTTCAGCAGCTCGGCCGGCGCCGGTTGATCGAGCCCGACGATGCCCTGCTCGAGCAGGCGCTTGAGCTCTTTGTCGGCGTCCTTGAACAGGCTGCGCAGCGCCGGACTGTTGGCGATTACGCCCTCGCGCATGCCCTCGACCAACGCCGAGGCGACCTGCCACAACGGGCTCAACGGCGCGTCGCCGCTCAACGCTTCCAGGCGAACAAAGACCTTGGCCAGATAATCGAGGTGCGTCTGGTCATCCTGTTCGCGCAGCAGACCGACCAGGGCCATTTGCAGCATCTGCCGCAGTTTGCGCAGCACGTTTGGCAGCTCGGGCGGTTCCAGTGCAGCGAGTGCTTCGTCGCCGAGCGGCGCCAGCTCGGGCAGTGGCGGGCTGAACAGGCTGGTTTCCGCCCGCAGGCGTTCACCACGGCCGCTGCGCCGGGCGCTGGTCAGCGGCAACACCACCAGCGGCAGGTCACGGCGGGGGCCTTTCACGCGGGCGAGGGACGCCGGCAATTGCCCCCGCGCCTGCAGCATCAGGGGCAAGGCTTCGTCGCGGTGCGGCACGCGATCATGTAGCAGTGCTTCGACCAACTGCTCCATTTCCTCGGCGAGCAATGCCGCGCCGTAGAACTCGACCATTTGCAGACTGCCGTGGACCTGATGAATGTACGCCAGGCATTCGTCCAGCCCGGGGAGGGCCTGCGGATCGTCGAGCACGGCTTCGATCGCCTGATGCGCGAGCTTCAGCGTTTCGGCAATTTCGCCCTTGACCCACTCCAGGGCCACATAGTCGTGCCGATCACCCATAACCACTCCACTCACGCTTTATCTGTCGCCGCCGGCAAGGTGAAACCGGACACCGAACGGCGCAACTGACTGGCCATTTTCGCCAGGTTGCCGATGCTCTCGGCGGTGGCCGTGGAGCCCGACGAAGTCTGCGAAGTGATCTGCTGGATCACGTTCATGGTCAGCGAGATCTGCCCCGCCGAGGACGTCTGCTGCTGCGCCGCGTTGGAAATGCTCTGGATCAGCGCCGCGAGGGTCTTGGAGACGCCTTCGATTTCTTCCAGGGCCACACCGGCATCCTGCGCCAGTCGCGCGCCGCGCACCACTTCGGTGGTGGTCTGTTCCATGGAAATCACCGCTTCGTTGGTGTCGGCCTGAATCGCCCGCACCAGTGTTTCGATCTGCCGGGTCGCGGCGGACGAACGTTCGGCCAGCCGCTGCACTTCGTCGGCAACCACGGCAAAACCGCGCCCGGCATCACCGGCCATCGATGCCTGGATCGCTGCGTTGAGGGCGAGGATGTTGGTCTGGTCGGCGATGTCATCGATCAGGCTGACGATGTCGCCGATCTCCTGAGAGGACTCGCCGAGGCGCTTGATGCGCTTGGCGGTGTCCTGAATCTGCTCGCGGATGTTGTCCATGCCGTGGATGGTGTTGTGCACCACCTCGTTGCCCTTGTTGGCGATTTCCACGGAGCGCTCGGCCACCGCCGACGATTCGGCAGCGTTGGCCGAAACCTGATCGATGGACTCGGCCATGTCGCTGATCGCCGTCGAAGCTTCGGAAATCTGCTGGGCCTGTTGCTCAGACGCTTGGGCCAGATGCATGGCGGTGGCCTGGGTTTCCTGCACGGCAGCGGCAACCTGGCCGGCGGTGAGGTTGATGGTCGCCACCAGATCGCGCAACTGGTCGACGGAATAGTTGATCGAGTCGGCGATGGTGCCGGTGAAGTCTTCGGTCACCGAAGCGGTGACGGTGAGGTCGCCATCGGCAAGGTCTTCGATCTCGTCGAGCAGGCGCATGATCGCGTTCTGGTTGCGCTCGTTCTTCTCGGCAGTCTCGCGCAACTGGCGATTGGTTTCGCGCACCATGACCAGGCCGATGAGGATGATCGAGGCCAGTGCCAGCAAGCCCAGCACATAGCCGCCAATGGTGTCGGTGTTGCGCCCGCCGGCGAGATTTTCGAAACCGGTGGCCAGGTGCGAGGCTTCATCGAGCAGGGTTTGCGACAGGGTGAAGATGTTGCTCGCCGATTCGCGGACCTTGAACAGCTCCGGCGAGGTTTCGAGGATCTCGTCCACCGAGCCGGAAACGAACTGGAACAGCTCGGAGATTTCGCTCAAACGCGCACGGGCGTCGCGGTCTTCGACCTGGCTGATTTTCAGCGCCGGGTTGCCCTGCAACATGCCGTTGAGCACCAGACCGAAACGCGCCGCATCACGGCCAAAGGCATCGGCGGCCTGCTGCGAATTTTCGTCACCGGCGAGCACGGTGTTGACCGCGCCAAGGATGCGTTCGGCCAGCAACGATTGCCGTTGCGCCATCGCCACCTGCGCCGCCGGGGCGCCGCGCTGGAGCAGGATTTCCACGACTTTTTCGTATTCGATCTGCAACTGCGGCACGGTTTCGGCCAGCGTCGCGGCGACCTGATGCAGCGACAGCACGGTCTGTTCGCTGCTGAGGATCGCATCGGTGTTTTTCAGCAGGCGCTCCCAGTCCATTTGCACCGCGCGCATTTCCGGGCGCACGGCGACGGGTGCCGGCGGCAGGCCGGTGTTCGGGTCACCTTTCTTCAGGTAACCCCAGCGCTGGGCGAAATCGTTGCGCGCATCGCTGAGCAGTTTGAAGGCGGCCGCCTTGCCCGCCGCCGCTTCGGTGGCGTTCTTGGCAATGCGTTGCGAGAGCACCCGCAGTTCACCGGCGTGGCCGATGTACTGCTTGTCGTAGTTCGCCTGGGTGTTGAGGTACGCGAAGTTGGCGAACAGCAGCATGATGAACACGATCAGTGCGATAAACAGCACGATGATCTGTGCGCGACTGCGCGATGCTTCTGCCGACTTGCCTGTTTTTGCTTTTGTCATCGGTCCTCGCCTGTTTGAAGCTCGCCCGTTGAAACTGTAGGAGTGAGCCTGCTCGCGATTGAACGATAACGCGGTGTGCTTGATACACCGCGGCGCCTGAATCGCGAGCAGGCTCACTCCTACAAGGGATCTGTGTTGTGACGGCTATATTGCGACACCCATGAACACCGGGGATTTGGCCAGTGCGAACAGGCTGAACACCCGCCAGTTCTGCTCGCGGCGGAAATAGCCTTTGACGAACTCGGCCTTGGAGCCCTGGCGCTTGCTGATCGACAGCGGCTCGAAACTGCCCTGCTCGAAATGCTGCAAACCGATGACCTCGTCAACCATCACCCCGGCGAACACGTCTTCGTGTTCCACCACCAATACCCGCCGCTGTTTGCGCAGCGGCGACAGCTCGTGGCCGAAGAACCCGCACAGGTCCATGATCGGCAGCAACCGCCCGCGCAAGTTGGCCACACCCTTGACCCACGGTTTGACCCCGGGCAACTGGGTGAAGCGCGGTTCATGCAGGACTTCGCTGACTTCGCCCATCGGCGCCACATACCAATGCTCGCCGAGGCGAAAGCCGATGCCGCTCCAGCGATCCGGGCGCGCCGCTTGCGAGGGCAGGTCCGCCGCCAGCAGGCGGCAGCGCTGGTCGATCTGCCAGAGCAGTTCGAACGCGGTCAGCGATTCGCTCATGATTGCGCGCTCAGCCTTTGAGCACGTTGTTCAGGGTCTTGATCAGGGTGTCTTCGTCGACCGGTTTAGTCAGGTAATCCTTGGCGCCCTGACGGGTGCCCCAGACCTTGTCGGTTTCCTGATCCTTGGTGGTGATGATGATCACCGGGATGTGCGCGGTGTCGGCATCCTTGGTCAGTTGCCGGGTCGCCTGAAAACCATTGAGGCCGGGCATGACGATGTCCATCAGCACGGCGTCGGGTTTTTCCTGACGGGCCAGGGCCACGCCGTCGGCGCCGTTCTCGGCCTTGAGCACTTCATGGCCGTGCTTTTCGAGCATGCCGGTGAGTTTGTACATTTCAGTCGGCGAATCATCGACGATCAGGATACGTGCCATGGTCTTCCCCATTTTTCTGGTCGACTGCCGGCCCGCTGGCCGAGCGTCACTGTGCGTGTCTTACTGCGGCAAAACGGCGGCGAAGCCCGGAACATGGGCCTGGATCGCGTTGAGCAGTTCTTCTTTGCTGAACGGTTTGGTCAGAAACTGATCAGAGCCGACAATCCGCCCCTTGGCCTTGTCGAACAAACCGTCCCTGGACGACAGCATGATCACCGGCGTCGCCTTGAAAGCGCTGTTGTTCTTGATCAGGGCACAGGTCTGATAACCATCCAGACGCGGCATCATGATGTCGACGAAGATGATCCCGGGATGGTGGTCGGCAATCTTCGCCAGCGCATCGAAACCGTCGATGGCGGTGATCACTTCGCAACCGACGTTCTTCAACAATGTTTCGGCGGTGCGACGAATCGTTTTCGAGTCGTCGATCACCATGACCTTCAAGGCGCTGGACTGCTGTTCCATAAGAGGGTTCTACCGTCGCCTTTGCGAATCAAATTGTCCGATTTACTGTGAATAATGGCCTGAAACCCTTGATAGCCAAGGGCCGGCGCGATCTGCCAGCCTTTTTAGCACAGTCTCCAGATGCAATCTATCGACGGGTTTTTCCTTGACCCGAAACCCGCCCGGCGCCACTCTGGCGGCACTTTTTCAATACCGATCCGGTAGCCAAATTTCGAGGAAAACCCAATGAGCGTTCGCGTCGGGATTGTCATGGACCCTATCGCCAGCATCTCCTATAAAAAGGATAGCTCGCTGGCCATGCTGCTGGCCGCGCAGAAGCGCGGCTGGGAACTGTTCTACATGGAACAGAAAGACCTGTATCAGGCCGAGGGCCAGGCGCGGGCGCGGATGAGCCCGCTGAAAGTCTTCGCCAACCCGGACAAGTGGTTCGAACTGGACGCCGAGCAGGACAAGCTGCTGAGCGACCTGGACGTGATCCTGATGCGCAAGGATCCGCCGTTCGACATGGAATTCGTTTACTCCACCTACCTGCTGGAACAGGCCGAAGCCGCCGGCGTGCTGGTGGTGAACAAGCCGCAGAGCCTGCGCGACTGCAATGAAAAGCTGTTCGCCACGCTGTTCCCGCAGTGCACGCCGCCAACCATCGTCAGCCGTCGCCCGGATGTACTGCGCCAGTTCGCCGATCATCACGGCGACGTGATCCTCAAGCCGCTGGACGGCATGGGCGGTTCGTCGATCTTCCGCCACACCGCCGGCCACCCGAACCTCTCGGTGATCCTCGAAACCCTGACCCTGCACGGCAAGCAGCAGATCATGATTCAGGGTTACCTGCCGGCGATCGTCGATGGCGACAAGCGCATCCTGATGATCGATGGCGAGCCGGTGGATTACTGCCTGGCGCGAATCCCGGCAATGGGCGAAACCCGTGGCAACCTCGCCGCCGGTGGCCGTGGCGAAGCCCGTCCGCTGACCGAGAAGGATCGCTGGATCGCCGCCCAGGTCGGCCCGACCCTCCGCGAGAAAGGCCTGCTGTTCGTCGGCCTCGATGTGATCGGCGAGCATCTGACCGAAATCAACGTCACCAGCCCGACCTGCATCCGCGAAATCGACAATGCGTTTGGCACTGACATCGGTGGCATGCTGATGGATGCGATCGATAAAAAGCTGCACGCGGCCGGCAAAAAGCCAAAAGCCTGATGCACGTCACATGCAGTCTGTCGCTTGAAGCGTGAAGCCCAAGGCGCGAAACCAACATTGCGTTATCATGCGCAGCCTCTGAAAAACGCGATGTTGGTTTTCTTGTCATGACCCTCCCGTCCGATCTGCCCGCTGAACTCGCCCATCGTGGCGTGCGCCCGGCCGATCGCCTCGGTTTTACCCTGTTTCTGGCGGCGCTGATTCATTTGGCGCTGCGGCTGGGCGTCGGCTTCACGATGGTCGAGCCGCAGCAGATCAGCAAAACCCTGGAAATCACCCTCGCCACGTTCAAGACCGAGAAGAAGCCGGAGAAGGCAGATTTTCTCGCTCAGGAAAACCAGGAAGGCAGTGGCACGCTGGACAAGAAAGCCCTGCCCAAGACCACTGAAGTCGCGCCTTTCCAGGACAATCAGGTCAAAAAGGTCACCCCGCCACCCGCGGCCAAGCCAGAGGTGCAGGAAGCCGCACCGAAGGCAGCGGTGACTACGGTAGCGCCGAAACCGAAGAAAGCGCCGACCAAGAAAGAAGAAAGCAAAACCGAGGTCAAACCGACCGTCGACGCGCCGGCGTTCGACAGTTCGCAGCTGTCCAGCGACATCGCCAGCCTCGAGGCGGAACTGGCCAAGGAACAACAGCTGTACGCCAAGCGCCCGCGCATCCACCGCTTGAGCGCGGCGTCGACCATGCGCGACAAGGGCGCCTGGTACAAGGACGACTGGCGCAAGAAGGTCGAGCGCATCGGCAACCTCAACTACCCCGAAGAAGCACGGCGCAAGCAGATCTACGGCAATTTGCGCCTGATGGTCTCGATCAACCGCGACGGCTCGCTGTATGAAGTGCTGGTGCTGGAGTCCTCCGGCCAGCCGCTGCTCGATCAGGCCGCGCAACGCATCGTCCGCCTGGCCGCGCCGTTTGCACCGTTTACCGGCGATCTGTCGGATATCGATCGTCTGGAAATCATCCGCACCTGGAAATTTGCCCGGGGCGACAAGCTCTCGAGCAACTGACACACCACATACCCCCTGTAGGAGTGAGCCTGCTCGCGATAGCGGTATGTCAGAACCTGAACATTTGACTGACACCCCGCTATCGCGAGCAGGCTCACTCCTACAGTTGATCGGTGTGTTGCTTACATCTCCGGCTTGTCAGTTCGCCCCCCGAACGCCACACTAGCGCTCATGAAAAACGTCAGCCCCACCTACCTCAAGCATCACTTCCTGATCGCCATGCCACACATGGCCGACCCGAACTTTGCCCATACCTTGACCTACATCGTCGAGCACACGGCCAATGGCGCGATGGGGCTGGTGGTCAACAGGCCGCAAGAGTTGAACCTGGCCGACATCCTCGAACAGTTGCGCCCGGACATCGAGCCGCCGGCGCGCTGCCAGAATGTGCCGATCTTCATCGGCGGCCCAGTGCAGACCGATCGCGGTTTTGTCCTGCATCCAGCAGGCAAAACCTTCCAGGCCACCGCGCAACTGGACAGCGATCTGGCCCTGTCGACGTCGCAGGACGTGCTGTTCGCCATCGCTGACGGCGTCGGCCCCGCGCAGAGCCTGATCACCCTCGGCTACGCCGGTTGGGAAGCCGGGCAACTGGAAGCCGAACTGGCCGACAATGCCTGGCTGACCTGCCCGTTCAACGCCGACATCCTCTTCAATACCCGCAGCGAATTGCGTCTCGAAGCGGCGGCGCGGCACCTGGGCATCGACCTCAACCTGCTCACCAGTCAGGCAGGTCACGCCTGATGGCCCTGCGCCTGATTCTCGGTTTCGACTACGGCACCAAACAGATCGGCGTCGCGGTCGGCCAGGTCATCACCGGCCAGGCCCGCGAGCTGTGCACCCTGAAGGCGCAAAACGGCGTGCCGAACTGGGATCAGGTCGAAGCGCTGATAAAAGAATGGAAACCCGACGCCGTGGTGGTCGGCCTGCCGTTAAACATGGACGGCACGCTCAGCGAGATGTGCGTGCGCGCCGAGAAGTTCGCCCGCCGCCTCAACGGCCGCTACAACCTGCCCTTCTATACCCACGACGAACGCCTGACCACCTTCGAAGCCAAAGGCGAGCGACTGGTGCGTGGCGGGCAGAAAGGCAGTTACCGCGACAACCCGGTGGACGCCATCGCCGCCGCCCTGCTGCTGCAGGGCTGGCTCGATGAAAACACCGCATTGTTTGAATCCTGACAAGCGCTTCGGCGCTTTTCTTTTGGTTATAAACCGAGCTTCGTCCGGCAGGACGCAGCGCGGATTCACGAAGGAGCAACCATGAGCCTGCCCAATCCCGCCGATCTGATTAGCCAGATGGCGACCCGCCTCAAGGCGCACCTTGCCCAGCGTGACATCAACGAACCGCGTTACATCGGCATCCGCACCGGCGGCATCTGGGTCGCGCAGGCGCTGCTCAAGGAACTGAACAGCGATGCGCCACTGGGCACGCTGGATGTGTCCTTCTACCGCGACGATTTCAGCCAGAACGGCCTGCACCCGCAAGTGCGCCCGTCCGCCCTGCCCTTCGAGATCGAAGGCCAGCATCTGGTGCTGATCGACGACGTGCTGATGAGCGGTCGCACCATCCGCGCGGCGATGAACGAATTGTTCGATTACGGCCGCCCGGCCAGCGTCACTCTGGTCTGCCTGCTGGATCTGGACGCCGGTGAGCTGCCGATCCGCCCGAACGTGGTCGGCGCCACTCTGGCCCTGGCCGGCAACCAGCGGGTCAAGCTGTCCGGCCCCGAGCCGCTGAGCCTCGAACTGCAAGACGTCACCCTTTAATCCGCCCTATTGAGAGTCCCCCTCGCGATGACGCCTCTAGATACCAAGCGCCCGCTGCAGCTCAATGATCAGGGCCAGCTGCGCCACTTCCTCTCGCTCGACGGCTTGCGCCGCGAGTTGCTGACGGAAATCCTCGACACTGCCGACTCGTTCCTCGAAGTCGGTGCCCGGGCGGTGAAGAAAGTCCCGTTGCTGCGCGGCAAGACCGTGTGCAACGTGTTCTTCGAAAACTCCACGCGCACCCGCACCACTTTCGAGCTGGCGGCCCAGCGGCTGTCGGCGGACGTGATCACCCTGAACGTGTCGACATCGTCGGCGAGCAAGGGCGAAACGTTACTCGATACCCTGCGCAACCTTGAGGCCATGGCCGCCGACATGTTTGTCGTGCGCCACGGCGACTCCGGTGCGGCGCACTTCATCGCCGAGCATGTCTGCCCGCAAGTGGCGATCATCAACGGCGGTGACGGCCGACACGCGCACCCGACGCAAGGCATGCTCGACATGCTCACCATCCGTCGGCACAAGGGCGGTTTCGAAAACCTCTCGGTGGCGATCGTCGGCGACATCCTGCATTCGCGGGTGGCGCGCTCGAACATGCTCGCGCTGAAAACCCTCGGCTGCCCGGATATCCGCGTGATCGCGCCGAAAACCCTGCTGCCGATCGGCATCGAGCAATACGGCGTCAAGGTCTACACCGACATGGCCGAAGGCCTGAAAGACGTCGACGTGGTGATCATGCTGCGCCTGCAACGTGAGCGCATGACCGGCGGCCTGCTGCCGAGCGAGGGCGAGTTCTACCGCCTGTTCGGTCTGACCACCGCGCGTCTGGCCGGGGCCAAACCGGATTGCATCGTCATGCACCCGGGGCCGATCAACCGGGGTGTGGAGATCGAATCGGCGGTGGCCGACGGCCCGCACTCGGTGATCCTCAATCAAGTGACCTACGGCATCGCGATTCGCATGGCCGTGCTGTCCATGGCCATGAGCGGGCAGACTGCCCAGCGCCAATTCGAGCAGGAGAACGCCCAGTGAAGCTCAGCATTCTCGGCGCACGCGTCATCGATCCCAGCAGCGGCCTGGATCAAATCACCGATATCCACGTTGAAGCCTGCAAGATCGTCGCCCTCGGCGCCGCGCCGGCGGGTTTCAGCGCAGTAGAAACCATCGATGCCCAAGGCCTGGTCGCCGCGCCTGGCCTGGTCGATCTCAACGTTGCCCTGCGCGAGCCGGGTTACAGCCGCAAAGGCTCGATCGTCAGCGAAACCCGCGCCGCCGCTGCCGGTGGCGTCACCAGTCTGTGCTGCCCACCGAAGACCAGACCGGTGCTCGACACTTCTGCCGTGGCCGAACTGATCCTCGACCGCGCCCGTGAAGCCGGCAACACCAAGGTGTTCCCGATCGGCGCACTGAGCAAAGGTCTGGACGGTGAGCAACTGGCCGAACTGGTGGCCCTGCGTGACGCCGGTTGTGTGGCGTTCGGCAACGGTCTGGAGAGTTTCCGCAACAGCCGCACCCTGTGCCGGGCGCTGGAATATGCGGCGACGTTTGACCTGACGGTGATTTTCAACTCGCAGGATCACGATCTGGCCGAGGGCGGTCTGGCCCACGAAGGCGCGGTCGCCAGTTTCCTCGGCCTGCCGGGAATTCCGGAAACCGCCGAAACCGTAGCGCTCGCCCGTGACCTGCTGCTGGTCGAGCAGACCGGTGTGCGTGCGCACTTCAGCCAGTTGACCAGTGCTCGCGGCGTTGCCCTGATCGCGCAGGCCCAGGCCCGTGGCTTGAAGGTGACGGCGGATGTCGCGCTGTATCAGTTGATTCTGACTGACGAAGCGCTGATCGACTTCAACAGCCTCTATCACGTGCAACCGCCGCTGCGCACCCGCGCCGACCGCGATGGCCTGCGTGAAGCGGTGAAGTCCGGGGTGGTTTCGGCCATCTCCAGCCATCACCAGCCCCACGAGCGCGACGCCAAACTGGCGCCGTTCGGCGCCACCGAGCCGGGCATCAGCAGCGTTGAGTTGCTGCTGCCCCTGGCGATGACCCTGGTCGAGGATGGCTTGCTCGATCTGCCGACGCTGCTGGCACGCCTGAGCGCAGGCCCGGCCGGAGCGTTGCGCCTGCCGGCGGGCAAGCTGGCGGTAGGAGGGGCGGCGGATATCGTGCTGTTCGATCCGAAAGCATCGACGGTTGCCGGTGAACACTGGCTGTCGAAGGGCGAGAACTGCCCGTTCATCGGGCACAGTTTGCCGGGTGTCGTTCGCTATACGCTGGTGGATGGGCGGATTACGCACCAGGCTTGATAGCCAGTTGACCCCCTCGCGAGCAGGCTCGCTCCCACAGGTTTTGCGGTGATTCCTGTGGGAGCGAGCCTGCTCGCGAAAGCTTACTGGAAGGCGCCGCGATTCTGCGCGTTACGCACCGACACCTGATCGTTCAGCGTCCAGAAGTCATACAGCACACCAATAAAGAACACCCCGCCGGTCAGCAGATACAGCAAGCCGCTGATCCATTTGCCCTGATACATGCGGTGTACGCCGAACACACCGAGGAAGGTCAGCAGGATCCACGCGACGTTGTACTCGATCGGCCCGGCGGCAAAACGCAGGTCGGCCTCGCGATCCATCGCCGGGATCAGAAACACGTCGATGAGCCAGCCAATCCCCAGCAAACCGAAGGTGAAGAACCAGATCGTCCCGGTCACCGGCTTGCCGTAATAAAAGCGGTGCGCACCCGTGAATCCGAAAATCCACAGCAGGTAGCCGATGACTTTGCTGTGAGTGTCTTTTTCTTTCACGCGGGGTAGCTGATAGCTGTTCATTAAGACCTCATTGCACTCGATAGATAAATATTCTTCATTTCTTTGTGACTTTTTTACAGGTGGCCGACGTATGGCAAATGTTACCGTTGCTAGCGCGAAACCCTTGTAGAACCTGACTTCTGTCGGACAATTGCGTACTTTTTAAGCGTTTTTGGTTCCCTGGCCGGCGGAATGAATCGATGAACGGCCTCGGAACGGCAAAAAAAGCTGTTATAAAGTTGCGCGCTATCACTTACGAGCCACGCCTAATGCGACCATTTTTCAAGACATGGCTGACTATTTGCCTATTAATGCCACTGGCCGCCCACGCCACCAATCGTGAGCAACGTCTTCCAAACGTTAACGGCTTTACCCCTAAATCCCATGCTTCGGCTCCAGCGAGCAAAAGCAGCAAGAGCAAAACCACCACGCTGAGCAGCAAGAGCCGCAGCAAACTGGTGCCACCGATGGCGAGCAAGGAAAGCAGCAATGTGCTGAGCCGTGCGGTGAACGTCCTCGGTACACCTTATCGTTGGGGCGGCAGCAGCCCAAGTAAAGGCTTCGATTGCAGCGGCTTGGTGAAATACGCGTTCAACGACGCTACGTTCGACCTGCCACGCACCTCCAACGCCATGGCCAGCGGTCACGGCGAGAAAGTCGAGCGCAAGGATCTGAAACCCGGCGACCTGATTTTCTTCAACATCAAGAGCCGTCGGGTCAACCATGTTGCCATCTACCTGGGCAACGACCGCTTCATCCACGCCCCGCGCCGTGGCAAAGCGGTGAGCATCGACACGCTGAACAAGCCGTACTGGGAAAAGCATTACGTCGTGGCCAAGCGCGTGTTGCCCAAAGAGCAACAGCAACTGCGTGTAGTCCAGCGTTAACCCACCATCAACTGTGGCGAGGGAGCTTGCTCCCGCTTGAGTGCGCAGCGCTCACAAGTTTGTGGGGCTGCTGCGCAGCCCCAACGATAAGGTGTACCGAGGACGTTCACCGCACGGCTCAGCACATTGCTGCTTTCCTTGCTCGCCATCGGTGGCACCAGTTTGCTG
>NZ_LHPA01000040.1:0-32768 GCF_001297215.1 Pseudomonas sp. RIT-PI-o
GCGTAGGGGGTCGGGTATGAGGTCGTGGCGCGTGCGGGCCCGCGGGCTGGGTGGGGGGGTGCTCCGGCGGTGGGGGCGGGGGGGCCCCCCGCGCTTGGGTGAGGGCAGTGGGGTGTGCCTGATTTTACGGCTGCTGCGCAGCCGAGCGGGAGCAAGCTCCCTCGCCACAAATCGCGTGCACGGCAGCACAGACAACAGGATTTTTCGCAACATCACTAAGGAAGGTCGTGGATGGATAACAACAATACCCCCGCGCAATCGGGTGGCCGCTTTGCCCTGAAAACCCTGACAGTCGCAATGCTTTGTGCCAGTGCGATGGCGCAGGCAGCGCCTTACGTGGAAAACGGCCGCAACGGCGATCCGTCGAGTTGGCGCAGCAACGAATTCAAGGCTGACTGGGGCCTTGGCGCGATCGGCGCGGATTACGCTTACGCCGCCGGCTACACCGGCAAGGGCGTGAAATTGGGGATCTTCGATCAGCCGGTGTACGCCGCGCATCCGGAGTTCTCCGGTAGCAACAAAGTGGTGACCCTGGTCACCAGCGGTATCCGCGAATACACCGACCCGTACATTCCGGTGAAGGCCGGCGATGCGTTCCTGTATGACGGTTCACCCTCGGTCGGCTCCAACGGCAAACTCGGCGCCCACGGCACTCACGTTGGCGGCATCGCGGCGGGCAGTCGCGACGGCGGGGTGATGCATGGCGTCGCGTTCGGCGCGCAGATCATCAGCGCCGACAACGGCGACCCGGGGCCGGAGGACGGCATCGTTCGCGGCAACGATGGTGCGGTGTACAAGGCCGGTTGGGATGCGCTGATCGCCAGTGGGGCGCGGATCATCAACAACAGCTGGGGCATCGGCATCACCGACCGCTTCGACCTGGGCGGCCGCGATCCGGCGTACCCGCACTTCACCGTCAACGACGCGCAATTGCAATTCAACGAAATCCGCACCTTGCTCGGCACCAAACCGGGCGGCGCCTACGACGGTGCGATTGCCGCCGCACGCAGCGGCATCGTCACCATTTTCGCCGCCGGCAACGACTACAACCTCAACAACCCGGATGCCATCGCCGGCCTGGGTTATTTCGTCCCGGACATCGCGCCGAACTGGATCACCGTCGCCGCGTTGCAGCAGAACCCGGACGCGGCCAGCGCCAACCCCTACGTGATCAGCACGTTCTCCTCGCGTTGCGGCTACACGGCGAGTTACTGCGTCTCGGCGCCGGGCACGAAGATCTACAGCTCGATCATCGAAGGCACCAATGCCGGCAACCTGACCACCAGCTACGCCAACTACAACGGCACGTCGATGGCGGCACCGCACGTCGCCGGTTCCATCGCGGTGCTGATGGAGCGCTTTCCGTACATGAGCGGCGACCAGGTCGCCAGCGTCTTGCGCACGACCGCGACCGACCTCGGCGCGCCGGGCATCGACGCCTTGTACGGTTGGGGCATGATCAATCTGCGCAAAGCCATCGACGGCCCGGCGATGTTCGTGACCGAGCAGGATATTCCCGAGGAATTCCGGGTGCAGGGCGCTTACGGCTCCGGCCAGTTTGTTGCTGACTTGCCGGGCATCGGCGCGATCATCGATCAGGGCAAACCGACCGAGCGCGTGTGCAGCGACATCACTTGCGGCCTCGACACCTGGCGCAACGACATCGGTGGCCACGGCGGTCTGACCAAGCAAGGCATCGGCACCCTGGTGCTGACCGGCAACAACACTTACAGCGGCCCGACCCTGGTCAATCAGGGGCGACTGGCAATCAATGGCTCGCTGCAATCGGCGGTCACGGTGAATGATGGTGGTGTTCTCGGCGGCAACGGCCGCATCGGCGCACTGGCGGTAAATAGCGGCGGTACGGTGGCACCGGGCAATTCCATCGGCACTCTGAATGTGGCCGGTGACGTGACCTTCGCGCCGGGTTCGACCTACGCCGTAGAGCTGTCGCCAACCAGCAGCGACCAGATCGTTGCGAGCGGCAAAGCGGTCGTCGAAGGCGCCACGGTGAGCCTGTCACTGGAAAACAGCCCGACCTTGCTCAGCACCGGCGAAGTGCAAAGCCTGCTCGGCACCCGTTACAACATCCTGCAAGCAGCGGGTGGCATTGAAGGGCGCTTCGGTCAGGTCTTGCCGAATTACGCCTTCCTCGGCGGCAACCTCGATTACTCGGCGGGCGGCATTCAACTGGCGGTCGGGCGGAATGAGGCATCGTTTGCCAGCGTCGGTCTGACGCCCAACCAGCGCGCCGTCGGTGCCGCCGCCGAGCGTCTGGGCGCAGGCAATGCGCTGTTCGAAACCCTGTTGCTGTCGCCAAACGCGGCGTCGGCGCAGCAGGCTTTTCAACAGTTGTCGGGTGAAATCCACCCGGCCATTGGCACGCTGCTGATCAACGACAGCCGTTACCTGCGCGAAGCGGTCGGCGAGCGTCTGCGTGAGCGTGATCTGTTCAATGCCGATGCGCCGACGGATGATCGCAGTAACGTCTGGGTCAAGGTCCTCGGATCGTGGGGCGAGAGTGATGGCGGACATGAGAATGCCGACTCCAACAGCTCCATCGGTGGGCTGCTGGCCGGTGTCGACGGTCTGATTGCAGAGGATACCCGTCTCGGTTTCGTCACCGGTTACAGCGACAGTTCGTTGAGCATGGGCAGCGGCACGCATTCCTCGGCGTCGGTCGACAGCTACCACTTGGGCGCGTATCTGGGCCATGAAATCGACGCGTTGCGCCTGACCGTCGGCGGCGCCTACAGCTGGCATCGCATCGATGTGAAACGTGATCTGCAGTTCGGCGACGTCAGCGGCAAACAGAAAACCAAGCGTGACGCGACCACCGCGCAACTGTTCACCGAGGCCGCCTACGATCTGGGCCTGCAACCGATGAACCTCGAGCCGTTCGCCAATCTGTCCTACGTCCACCTCAACACCGACAGTTTCACCGAGAAGGGTGACGCCGCCGCGCTCAAGGGTGGTGAAGACAACCGCGACGTGGTGCTGTCGACCCTCGGCGTGCGTGCCAAACGCAGCTTTGCCCTGTCGGACCAGCATCAACTGGAGCTGGGCGCGAGCCTCGGCTGGCAGCACAACCTGAGCAGCGTCGATGCCGACAGCCACCTGGCCTTCGCCAACGGCAACAGCGCGTTCACCGTGCAGAGCGTGTCGATGGATCGCGATGCCGCCGTGGTCGGTGTACGTGCCGGTCTGGCGCTCAATCGCGACGTGCGGGTCAACCTCGATTACAACGGCCTGATCGGTTCCAACGAGAAGGATCACGGCGTTGGTCTGACCCTCGACTGGCAGTTCTGAGGCGTAACCGGCAGCGCTTCACGGGCTGCCGGTTTTTCACGAAAAGGGAGCGCTGCACATGGGACTGTTCGATTACAAAAATGCCGACGGCAAAGGCTTGTACAGCGACGCCATCGCACTGACGCTGTATGCCTACACGCCCACCGGCAAACCCTTGCCCGCCACCGCGTGGGCGCCGATCACTGCGACGGCGCTGGGCTATCAGGGCAAGGTCGGCGCGCAAGGTACGTTTTTCGGTGAAAAGGACGGCTTCACCAGCGCCGAAGCCGAAGTGCTCGGCAAATACGACGCCGCTGGCAAACTGATCGGCCTCGGCATTGTCTTTCGCGGCACCGGCGGGCTCGGTTACAGCGACACCTTCGGCGATCTGAAAAACAATCTGCTGGCAGCGGTCGGGCCATCGGATTATGCGAGCAACTACGCGAAAAACGCCTTCGACAAACTGCTTGAGGCCGTCGCCGCTTTCGCGATTGGCAACGGCATTGCTGCCGGGGACGTGCTGATCAGCGGCCACAGCCTCGGTGGCCTCGGGGTCAACAGCGTCGCCGAGTTGAGCGCGGACAACTGGGGTGGCTTCTACCAGGACGCCAATTACATTGCGTTCGCCTCGCCGACCCAGAGCAGCGTCGGCGGCCAGGTGCTCAATATCGGTTTCGAGAACGACCCAGTGTTCCGCGTGCTCGACGGCACCACGTTCAGCACGGCGTCGATGGGCAAGCACGACAAGCCGCACGAATCGACCACCGATAACCTCGTCAACTTCACCGACAACTACGCCTCCACGGCGCAGAACCTGGTGCCGTTCAGCATCGTCAACCCGCTGAACTGGTCGGCCCACAGTTCGCTGGGCTATGCCGATGGCTTGAATCGAGTGATCGATTCGGCGTTCTACAACCTGACCGAGCGAGACTCGACGATCATCGTCGCCAATCTTGAAGAAGCGTCGCGGGGCAAGACCTGGGTCGAGGACCGGGGCCGCAGCGGCGAGCCGCACACCGGCAGCACTTTCATCATTGGATCGCAGAGCGGCGACTGGCTCAAGGGCGGGGCGGGCAACGATTTTCTGGAAGGGTTGGGCGGCGATGACCGTTTCCGCGATGACGGCGGCTACAACGTGATTTTGGGCGGGCAAGGCCACAACACTTTCGATCTGCAGAAACCGCTGCAGAACTTCAGCTTCGCCAACGACGGCGACGGCACGCTGTACGTGCGCGACGCCTATGGCGGCATCAGCCTGACCCGCGACATCGGCGCGCTGGTCAGCAAGGAGGCCGGTTCATGGTGGGGCAGCAAGGAGCTCACTTGGGGCGTCACCGCCAAGGGCTTGAGCAACGGCAGTGAACTGACCCGGTACAACCATTCGCTCAGCGGTGATGGCTACGGCAATGCGCTGCACGCCACGGCGGACGGCGACTGGCTGTTCGGCCTCGGTGGCGATGACCAACTGATCAGCGACAAGGCGCAGGTGACCTTCGTTGGCGGCGCCGGCAACGACGTGATGACGGCGATGGGTGGCAACAACACCTACCTGTTCAGCGGCGCGTTCGGTTTTGATGCGATCAATGGTTATCAGGGCAGCGACAAATTGCTGTTCATGGGCGTCGAGGGCGCGGGGCAGGGCTATGACTACAAGCAGCATGCCGCGCAGTCCGGCGCCGACACCGTGCTGAAGATTGGCGATTTTGCCGTCACGCTGATTGGCGTGGGCGTGGCTAACCTGTCTGATTCGAGCTTCGTCTTCGCCTGATTCCCAATAGATGGGCGATCCTGAATTGGAAGCGGTTTTGCTGACGAAACGCATTCAACTGTAGGAGTGAGCCTGCTCGCGATAGCGGTGTTTCAGATAAAAATTTCTCAACTGACACACCGCTATCGCGAGCAGGCTCACTCCTACAAAGGGAAATGTGCGAAATGTAATGAATGCTCCGGAGCCCTGCGCTCTGGCTGTGAGCTATCTCTGACAATTCCAACAACAAGAGAGGCAATGGCAATGGGTGTATACGACTACAAGAACCTCACGACGGCCGATTCCAAGGCGCTGTTCAGCGATGCCATGGCGATCACGCTGTATTCCTATCACAACCTCGACAACGGTTTCGCCGCCGGCTACCAGCACAACGGCTTCGGCCTCGGCCTGCCGGCGACGCTGGTCACCGCGTTGATTGGCGGCACCGATTCGCAAGGGGTGATCCCCGGTATCCCGTGGAATCCGGACTCGGAAAAGCTCGCCCTCGAGGCCGTGCAAAAGGCTGGCTGGACGCCAATCAGCGCCGCGCAGTTGGGCTACGACGGCAAGACCGATGCACGCGGAACGTTCTTCGGCGAGAAGGCCGGCTATACCAGCGCGCAGGTGGAAATCCTCGGCAAGTACGACGCCCAGGGGCACCTCACCGAACTGGGCATTGCCTTTCGTGGCACCAGCGGCCCGCGGGAGATCCTCATTGGCGATTCGATTGGCGACGTGATCAGCGATCTGCTCGCAGCGTTCGGCCCGGCCGATTACGCGAAAAACTACGTCGGCGAAGCTTTCGGCAACCTGCTCAACGATGTCGTCGCATTCGCCCGGGCCAACGGCCTCAGCGGCAAGGATGTGCTGGTCAGCGGCCATAGCCTTGGCGGCCTGGCAGTGAACAGCATGGCCGACTTGAGTGGCGGCAAGTGGGATGGATTCTTCGCCGATTCCAATTACATCGCCTACGCGTCGCCGACCCAGAGCAGCGGCGACAAGGTGCTGAATATCGGCTACGAAAACGACCCGGTATTTCGCGCCCTCGACGGTTCGACCTTCAGCAGTGCTTCGCTGGGCGTGCACGACGCGCCGCACGTATCGACCACCGACAACATCGTCAGCTTCAACGACCACTACGCCTCGAGCGCGTGGAACGTGCTGCCGTATTCGATCCTGAACATTCCGACGTGGATTTCGCACCTCCCGACCGGTTATGGCGACGGCATGACCCGCGTGCTGGAATCGAAGTTCTACGACCTGACCAGCCGCGACTCGACGATCATCGTCGCCAACCTGTCCGACCCGGCCCGGGCCAACACGTGGGTGCAAGACCTCAACCGCAACGCCGAAACCCACAAGGGCAGCACCTTCATCATCGGCAGTGACGGCAACGACCTGATCCAGGGCGGCAGCGGCAATGACTACCTTGAAGGGCGCGCCGGCAATGACAGCTTCCGGGACAGCGGCGGCTACAACATTATTCTGGGCGGGCAGGGCAGCAACACGCTCGACTTGCAGCAGACGGTGAAGAACTTTGACTTCGCCGATGACGGCGCCGGCAACCTGTACATCCGCGATGCCAACGGCGCAATCAGCATCACCCGCGACATTGGCAGCATCGTGACCAAAGAGCCGGGCTTTCTCTGGGGCGTTTTCAAGGATGACGTGGCGCACAGTGTCACTGCCACGGGGTTGAAAGTCGGCAGCAACCTCACCGCTTATGAATCAAGCGTAAAAGGCTCGGCCGGCGCTGACACGCTAAAGGCGCACGCTGGCGGCGACTGGCTGTTCGGGCTTGAGGGCAATGATCATTTGCTCGGCGGCGCGGGCAACGATGTGTTTGTCGGCGGAGCTGGCAATGATCTGCTGGAATCGGGCGGCGGGGCGGATACGTTTCTGTTCCACGGTGCATTCGGCCAGGATCGTGTGGTGGGCTATACGGCCAACGACAAGCTGGTGTTTCTTGGCGTGCAGGGTGTGTTGCCGGGGGAAGATTTCCGCGCACATGCGTCGGCAGTTGGGCAGGACACAGTGCTGACGTTTGGGGCGGATTCGGTGACGTTGGTGGGGGTGGCGCTGGGCAGTCTGAGCGCTGACGGGGTTGTTATTGCCTGATGTTGGTGCGGGGCCTGTGCCGGCCCCTTCGCGAGCAGGCTCGCTCCTACAGGGGATTTGTGGACTACGCACATCCAGTGTGGGAGCGAGCCTGCTCGCGAAAAACGATCGGCGTGTATCAATCTTCCTTGCGAACGGTCGCTACTTCATCAGCGCGAACCTTGACCTTGGCTCCGGAAATATCCTCGAACTCATAGAAGCCGTCTTCGGTCTTGGTCTTGGGCATGTCCTCGGTCAGGTATTGGGTGCCGTTCTGCAGCGTCACCACGGTCTGGGTCGAACAGCCGCCCAGCGCCAACAGGGCTGCGACCGCTACAGGAATGCCCAGCATCTTGATTTTCATACCCACCTCTGACTCCTTGCTTGAATGTGATTGCGGGCATTGTCGGCCCTCTAACGCGGTTGGTGCCAGCATCGGCGGAAAAGTTCGATCACAGCGCGAAAAAAACGCCATTGATCTTTTTCCGTTTGCGCCGGAGACGGCTGAGCTGGTATCTGTACGCATAACCAGTGTTCGCTTGCCGTGGCTTTGAATTCCCGTGACCTCCAACCCTCTCGACGATCCGTTCTATTACCTCAACAACTTCCGGCAAGTGCTTGATTGGCTTGGACTTCGCTACGCTGATGTGATGAGCGCACGCGAACACGGCTTCATCCGCGACTTCAACACGCTGCCGCAAGCTTCGCAGGGATTGCTGGTGCGCATGGTCATGCGCAAGGGCATTCATTTTCGCGCGAGCAAACTCAACTATGTGGAAATCGGCGACATCGCTGAGGCGGCGCAGCCATTGCTCGACCACGGCTGGCTCGACGAACGCGCGGCGCTGACCCTCGCAGAACTGTTCGATGTTTTGCTCAAGGCCGAGCTGCTGCAGGCATTCGGCGCCTTCATAGGCCAGCCGAAAGGACGCAAGGATGAATGGCTGCCCTTGCTGGCTGACCAGTTCACCGAAGCGCAAACCCTGCGCGCCTGGGCGCCGCAACTGGCGGATCGGCTGTTCAGCCTGACCCTGATGGATCTTTGCGATCGCCTGCGGCTGATGTTCTTCGGCAATCTGTATCAGGACTGGTCGGAATTCGTGCTGGCCGACCTTGGCATCTTCACCTATGAAAAAGTCGAGTTCTGCGCTGATTCCCGAGGCCTGCGCAGTCGCGAAGACGTCGACGCCTGCCTGTTCCTGCATCAGTGCCAACTGCGTTTCGAGGCGGGTGAGCCGCTGGAGGAGATCGTCGAACAGATCAACGCCGTGCAATTCGACAACCCGTGGCTGCGACGTCGGCAAGCCAAGGCGTTGTTCCAGATCGGCCAGTATGGCGAGCGCATCGGCGATTTCGCCCTGGCCCTGAGCGTTTACCGCGACTGCGCCTATCCGGGCGCACGACTGCGGATGATCCGCGTGCTCGAACGCTGCGGCGAATATGCGCTGGCGCTGGAGCTCGGCACGCTGGCCGAACAGGCGCCGCAAAGTGCCGCCGAGCAGCAGGGCTTGCAACGCATCGTCCCGCGTCTGCGGCGCAAACTCGGTGGCCCGCCGCTCAAGCGAGCCAAGGCGAGAGAGGTCGAGCGCCTGGACTTGCACTTGCCACGCGTCGATCCGGCGCGCTCGGTGGAATTCCATGTGCAAGCGCACTTGCATGCCGATGACGGCCCGGTGCATTACGTCGAGAACAGCCTGATCAACTCGCTGTTCGGCCTGTTGTGCTGGCCGGCGATTTTCGCGCCGTTGCCGGGTGCGTTTTTTCACCCGTTCCAGCGCGGCCCGGTCGATCTGCTCAGCGAAGATTTCCTCGAGCGCCGCGCCGAGCTGTTTCAGGCGTGTCTGGGCGAGCTCGACGACGGCCGCTACGCCGAGACGATCCGCCAGCGCTTTGTCGATAAATGGGGGATTCAGTCGCCGTTCGTGTTCTGGGGCGCGCTCAATGAAGCATTGCTTGAACAGGCGCTGGCCTGCCTTCCCGCTGACCACCTCAAGCACTGGTTCAAGCGCCTGCTGCTCGACATCAAGGCCAACCGCGCCGGCATGCCGGACCTGATCCAGTTCTGGCCGCAGCACAAGACCTACCGGATGATCGAAGTCAAAGGCCCCGGCGACCGCTTGCAGGACAATCAACTACGCTGGCTGGAGTTCTGCCACGAGCACCGGATGCCGGTGGCCGTGTGTTACGTGCAATGGGCGGAGCAGAGCGCTTGAGTTACAGCGTCGCCGTCCGCGCACTGTGTGAGTTCACCGCCAAGACCGGCGATCTCGACCTGCGCTTCACCCCCTCGCCGACGGCGCTGGAAGGCATCGTCGGCCATCGCACCGTGGCGTCGCGGCGCAGCGAGCAGTACCTGAGCGAAGTGGCGCTGCAAGGCGAGTTCGGCGAATTGCGGGTCAAGGGCAGGGCGGACGGCTACGACCCGGCGCAAAACTGCCTGGAGGAAGTGAAAACCTACCGCGGCGACCTGAGCAAGCAACCGGCCAATCATCGCCAGCTGCACTGGGCGCAGGCGAAGGTCTACGGCTGGTTGATGTGCGAGAAACTGCAACTGGAGCAGATCAATCTGGCGCTGGTGTATTTCGACATCGTCAGTGAAAAGGAAACCTGCCTGGTCGAAGCCCACAGCGCCGAAGCGCTGAAGAGGTTTTTCGCGCAGCAGTGCGCTTTGTTTTTGCAATGGGCCGAGCAGGAAATGGCCCACCGCGAAGCGCGCAATCTGGCCGCGCAGCAACTGGCGTTCCCGCACGCGGATTTTCGTCCTGGCCAGCGGCATCTGGCCGAGTCGGTGTTCAAAGCCGTCAGCACCGGGCGCTGCCTGATGGCCCAGGCGCCGACGGGCATTGGCAAAACCCTCGGCACGCTGTTTCCGATGCTCAAGGCGCTGGCGCCGCAGCAGCTGGACAAGGTGTTCTTTCTCACCGCCAAGACCCCGGGGCGCAAACTGGCACTGGATGCCTCTCAGGTGTTGTTCAGACAAACACCTGATTTGCCATTGCGGGTGATGGAAATGGTCGCCCGCGACAAGGCCTGCGAACACCCGGACAAAGCCTGTCATGGCGAATCCTGTCCGTTGGCCCAAGGTTTTTATGATCGCTTGCCGGCCGCCCGCGAAGCCGCCAGCCAGATCAACCTGCTGGATCAGGCAGCGATGCGTGAAGTCGCCGGGCAGCACAGCGTGTGTCCTTATTATCTGAGCCAGGAAATGGCCCGCTGGGCGGACGTCGTGGTTGCCGACTACAACTATTACTTCGATTTCAGTGCGCTGCTGTTCGGTCTCGCCCAGCTCAATCAGTGGAAAGTCGCTGTGCTCGCCGACGAGGCCCACAACCTCGTCGAGCGTGGCCGGCAGATGTACAGCGCCAGTCTCGACCAGTTCACCCTCGCCAGCGTGCGCAAAACCGCGCCGGCAGCGCTGAAGAATTCCCTGCAACGGGTCAACCGCGAATGGAACGCGCTGCATGCGCCGCAATTGGCGGCTTATCAGGCCTACGACAAAGCCCCGGACAAACTCCTGCAAGCCATTTCCCTGTGCTGCGCGGCCATCGGCGATTACCTCAATGAGCATCCGCAAGGCGTCGACAGCGGTTTGCAGAACTTCTATTTCGATCTGCTGCAATTCGCCCGGGTCGCCGAGCTGTACGACGAGCATTACCTGTTCGATATCAGCAAACGCGACCTCGACCGCAAGCGTCCGCTGTCGCAACTGTGCTTGCGCAACGTAGTGCCGGCGGCATTCATCGGCCCGCGCCTGACCGCGGCGCGCAGCAGCGTGCTGTTCTCGGCCACGCTGAGCCCGCGCAACTATTACGCTGACCTGCTCGGCACCCCCGCCGACACGGTGTGCATCGACGTCGAATCGCCGTTCAGTGCCGAGCAGTTGCAGGTGCACATCGTCAGCCAGATCTCCACCCGTTTCAACCAGCGCCAGGCCTCGCTGGAACCGATTGTCGAGCTGATCGCCCGCCAGTTCAGCGAGCGCCCGGGCAACTATCTGGCGTTCTTCAGCAGTTTCGATTACCTGCAACAGGTGGCGACATTATTGGCTGAGCGCCACCCGCAGATCACTCAGTGGCTGCAGTCGAGGGGCATGGCCGAGGGCGCGCGGCAGGCGTTTCTCGACCAGTTCAGCGCCGACAGCCAGGGCGTCGGGTTTGCGGTGCTGGGCGGGGCGTTCGGCGAGGGCATCGATCTGCCCGGCGCGCGGCTGATCGGTGCGTTCATCGCCACGCTGGGACTGGCGCAGCTCAACCCGGTCAACGAGCAGATGAAGCGGCGCATGGCCGCCATTTTTGGCGCCGGTTACGACTACACCTATCTGTACCCGGGGATGCAGAAAGTCGTACAGGCCGCCGGGCGGGTGATTCGCACCCGCGAGGATCGCGGCACGGTGATGCTCATCGACGATCGCTTTGCCGAAAGCCGCATCAAGCAGTTGTTGCCGCGCTGGTGGGCGATCAAAAGCGAGCCGGCACTTTTCAAATCGGCGGATTCACGCATACTTCAGCCCATGACAGTGGCTGGTGAGTGTGATGAGTGAGAACAACAGAACCGCAGCGATCGACGACAGCCGTTTCCGGCTGCTGATCGACGCGGTTGTCGACTACGCGATCTACATGATCGATCCCGACGGTACCATCACCAGTTGGAACTCCGGCGCCAAGCGTTTCAAGGGTTACGAAGAAGCGGAAATCATCGGCGAACACTTTTCGCGCTTCTATACCCCTGAAGACCGTGCCAACGGCATGCCGCAACGGGCGCTGGACACCGCGATCCGTGAAGGACGCTTCGAAGGCGAGGGCTGGCGCGTGCGCAAGGACGGCACGCATTTCTGGTCGCACGTGGTGATCGACCCGATCATCGACCCCACCGGCAAATTGCTCGGGTTCGCCAAGATCACCCGCGACCTCACCGACCGTAAAATGGCCGAGGAAACCCTCAAGCGAAGCGAACAGCAGTTCCGCCTGCTGGTGCAGGGCGTCACCGACTATGCGATCTATATGCTCAGTCCTGAAGGTTGCGTCAGTAACTGGAACCAGGGCGCGCAGCGCATCAAGGGTTACCTGCCGGAAGAAATCATCGGCCAGCATTTTTCGATTTTCTACACCCCCGAAGACCGCGAACTCGGCGAGCCCCAGCGTTCATTGGCAATTGCCACCCGCGAGGGCCGGTTCGAGAACCGCAGCTGGCGGATGCGCAAGGATGGCACGCGCTTTCTCGCTCACGTGGTGGTCGATGCGATTCGTGGCGACACCGGCACGCTGCTCGGCTTTGCCAAGATCACCCGCGATGTGACCGAGGCGCACGAAGCGCAGCAAGCCCTGGAAAAGACCCGCGAGGCGTTGTTCCAGGCGCAGAAGATGCAGGCGATCGGCCAACTCAGCGGCGGTATCGCCCATGACTTCAACAACCTGCTGACGGTGATTCTCGGCAACCTCGAGATCGTGCAGAAGCGCATCGGCGACGCGCCGAAAATCGCTCGACTGCTGGAGAACGCCACCCAAGGTGCCTTGCGCGGTGTCTCGCTGACCCAGCGCATGCTGGCCTTTGCCCGCCGCCAGGAACTGCAGACCGAATCGGTGGATATCCCGCAATTGGTGCAAGGCATCACCGGGCTCCTGCGCAGCTCGCTGGGGCCGGGGATTCGCATCGAAACGCGCTTCCCCGCAGATCTTCAGCCCGTGCTGGCCGACAGCAATCAGCTGGAACTGGCGATTCTCAATCTGGCGACCAATGCCCGCGACGCCATGCCCGATGGCGGCACGGTGGTCATCCAGGCGCAGGCGGAAGTGGTGCTTGAGCAAACTCATTCGACTTTAGCGGCAGGCCGTTACGTCTGCCTGAGCCTCATCGACAGCGGCGAAGGCATGGACGAAGCCACGCTGGCCTGCGCCCGTGACCCGTTCTTCACCACCAAGGGTTTGGGTAAGGGCACCGGTCTGGGCTTGTCGATGGTGCATGGCTTTATCGAGCAGTTGGGCGGGCGCTTTATTCTCAAGAGCGAGAAGGGCCGGGGCACCTCCGCCGAGCTGTGGATTCCGGTGGCGCTTGAGCGTCCGGTCAGCCGACCGGTCTATAGCAACGCGGCGCCCATTGCGGTGCCAAGGCTCAGTGTGCTGGTGGTCGACGACGACTCACTGGTGCTGACCAGCACCAGCCTGCTCCTCGAAGACCTCGGCCATCGCGTCATCGGCGCGACCTCCGGCGCCAAGGCGTTGGCGATGTTCGATCAAGGCGAGGTGATCGATCTGGTGATCACCGACATGGCCATGCCGCACATGAGCGGCGCGCAACTGGCTCATGCCCTGCGCCTGCTCAAGCCGGATCTGCCGATCATTCTCGCCACCGGTTACGCCGAACGCCTCGAAGGTTTCGCCGCCGAACTGCCGCGCCTGCCGAAACCGTTCACCCAGTTGAATCTGGTGCAGATCATCGCCCAGTCGATGAAGTGACGCGCTGGTCGATCCGGCTGAACTAGTCTGGACGCGTGCCTTTCCAAAAGGTCTTGTTCACTTTTGGAGGGCACGTCTCTTGCCTCGCATATTGACCCAGCCAAGCGCTGTTGAAGAAGCCTTGGCCGAACACGACGCCAAGATGTTTGGCTCACCCAAGGAGCGGCTGGATTTCTATCGCCGGGAAATCCAGTACGAAACCAGCATCCTCGCCAACCGCACCGACGCCTACCTGGCAGCGCAGTCGTTTCTGGTGATCGCCTTCGCCTCGTGCATGGCCAACCTCAATCCGGAGTGGGGCAAGATGTTCACCCTCGTCGTGCCGCCGTTTCTGGCACTGCTTGGCGTGCTCAGTTCACTGAATGCCTGGCCGGGGATTCGCGCGGCGTACGACATCATCGATCACTGGCACTTCAAGCAGAGCCAGTTGCTGCACAGCGAGCCGGTGATGGGCGCGGCGTATGACGAATCGCCGCTGTTCAGTGAAATGGAATCGAGCCACAAGGGCTATCGCAAGTCGCTGCTGTTCTCGGTGCGCACGCCTTGGATCTTTGCAACGTTCTGGGTGATGTTGGGGGTGTATGCGGTGTTTATTCAGGTGACCAATCCTTGAGGTGGGTTGGTCGGGGGCAGGGGACAGGTGCTGGATTTTGTGGTGTCTGTGAGATCTTACCCCCTCACCCCAGCCCTCTCCCCCAGGGGTGCGAGGGGGAAAGGGAGCCGATTTTCACGCTTTTCAAAACTTCTAGTCGACGCGGTATCAGGTCGGTGCAATACGCAAGAACACCTCGGTCAGCCCCCTCTCCCTCCGGAGAGGGCTAGGGTGAGGGGCTTTTGACTTTTATCACGCCGTTTCCAGCTCACGCCGCGCAGTAACAGCATTCTGCAACGCCGCCGGAATCGGCGGGAAATCCTCGTTCAGCACACACAGATGATCAATCGCATCTTCAAATTTCGCGTCGGCTTTCTTGCGCAGTGCCCGGTATTGCTCAAAGCGTTCGAAGTCGGTCGGTGTCTGTTCCAGCAGCGCATTCGCCGCTCGGTTCAGTTCGTGGGCTTCTTCGAACAGTTGACGATTGCGTTCCAGAGCCAGTGCTCTGCAAGCCTTGATTTGCGCAGGAGTCGAGCATTCGTTCATGACTGTAACCTTGTTTGTGTCGGGGTTCCGTTGACCAGGCTATGCACCGCAGGGGAACCGAACCTGCCGGGCCGCGCTGGATGATTGGCGCGGTTAAAGTTGTGACCCTTGGGGCGCGCTCGGCGATCCATTTTTTTGCAGAAAAATCTTCGATGATTTCCGGCAAACCGCAGCGCCGGAAGAATCAGCTTTTTCGTTGCTTCAAGCTCTCATACCGCGCCAGCATCGGCTGTGTACTGATGCCATGCAGCAGGATGCTCAAGGCCACCACCGACAGGGTGAGGTCGGTGCAGACCTTGGCCACGTCGGAATCCAGTCCATGGTTCAGCGCGAAGAACAGATAAAACAGGCTGCCGATGCCACGTATGCCGAACCAGCCGATCAACAAACGCTGCGGCCCGCTGAGCAGCTTGCCCCACGGCATCAGCGCCACGCTCAACGGACGGATCAGGCAAAACAGCACGGCGCCGATCCACAGCGCCCGCCAGTCCCAGTGGGCAATCAGCACGACGCCGAGCAAGGTCACCAGAAACACCTCCATCGCCCGCTCGACCAGACTGCCAAAAGCGAGCATGTCGCCCATCATGATCCCCGCCGCGACCTGGCTGTCTTCCAGCTGTTCGGTGTCGCCATGCACAGCGTTCTCCGGTTCGACGTTCTGATGGCCGACCACCGGCTGCACCAGATGTTCGGCCGGTACTTCGGTAATGCCGGTGGATTTCACTTCTTCCTGACGCAGGCCGAGGCCGGCGGCGAACACTGCAAGGAAGCCGTAGCCGCCAATCGCATCGGCGACCACGTAGGACAGCGCGATCAGCGCGAGGGTCAGGTAATCGTTGGGGCCGAGGGTGCTGTCCTCGTTGTGAATGCGCAGTGACAGCGCGATGCGGCCGATGCCGCGGCCCATCCAGTAACCGGTGAGCAGACCCGCCGGCACCGCCCACAACAGACTGCGGATCACCCAGTGCTGCCACTCGCCGGCGCTGCCGTCACCATGGAGCAACAGCAAGCCGAGAATCACGAAAGGGAAGGCCACGCCATCGTTGAGACCCGCCTCACCGGACAGGCCGAAACGCACGCTGTCGACGTCCTGCGCATCGTTGACCTGCACCAGCGCCGCGAGCACCGGATCGGTCGGCGCCAGCATCGCGCCGATCAGCAGCGAAGGTCCCCATGCCAATTGCAGGCCCCAGTGCAGCAACAGGCAGACGCCGATGATCGTCAGGATCATCACCGGACCCGCCAGGCCGAACGCAATGCGCCAGGTTTTGTTGGTCAGTGGCAAACGCAGCTTCAGCCCGCAAACAAACAAGGAAAAGAGCACCGCGACTTCCGTCAGGTGCTCCATCCACAACGACGATTCTTCCAGCGACAGTTTGAGCAGGTCGAGACCGCTCGGACCGATGGCGATGCCCAGCAACAGGCACACCGCTGAGGTGGTGACCGGCATCCAGCGCAACCACGACGACGTCAGGGCCAGCATCAGCAGCACGGCGCCGAGCACCGCAACCCATACGCCGAAACTCATGACCGCTCACTGCAATGGGTGTTCAAGGACAGGCGCACCGGGTCAGCTCACGGTCGTGCGCAGGTACTCGGGGATGAGCACGTTGAACCACAGCAGGATCATCGACACCAGCATGGTCACCAGCACCAGCAGGCCAACGCCCCACACGCACGCCGAATACAACAGGCCCTGTTCCTTGCGCTCATGCATGAACGTCGGCAGGCCGACGAACAGCAGGAACGTCGAATAGATCGAAGCCGCGCCAAGCACCAGAATCGCCAGCCAGCGACTCGGGTACAGCCCGGCGATCCCGGCGATGAAAAACGGCGTCACTGTGTAAGCCGCAAAACCGATGCATTGATTCAGCGTCGGGCGCGCATCGAATGAACGCGACATCCAGCGAATGAAGCCGCCCATGATCGCCACGCCGGCAACAATCGTCACGTACAGGAGCACGCTCAATTGCAGGGCGCTGGCCGTGCTCAGGCGCACGTTTTCACCCACGGCGAGGCTCCAGCCGACATAGGTCGTGCCGATGAACAGACACACGGCCGGTATCAACGCGAGCAACAGCAAATGGGCGAGGTAATGGCGGGGATGGGTTTCTTCTTCGCGGCGGATATCGGTCCAGGCGAAGTTGGGTTGGGTGAAGAGTCTGACGAGGGGGGCGGACATGACAACCTCCTGTTCCTGATGGCCCGTAGGCGCTTACAGGTATGGAGGGATGTCATGCCGCTCGGGTTCAGTTTTTCTGCTGCACGGTTACAGCATCGGTTTGCCGCCGGTCACGCCATAGCGCTGGCCGGTGATGTAGCTGGCCTCGTCAGAGGCCAGCAGCACGTAGATCGGTGCGACTTCCACTGGTTGGCCAGGACGGCCGAGCGGGGTGCTGCCGCCGAAGTTCTGTACTTCTTCATCGGGCATGGTCGAGACGATCAGCGGTGTCCAGATCGGGCCGGGCGCGACGCTGTTGACGCGAATTTCCTTGGGCCCGAGCATTTGCGCCAGGCCGCCGGTGAAGTTGGCGATAGCGCCTTTGGTGGTGGCATAGGCCAGCAGGGTCGGCTTGGGCATGTCTGAGTTGACCGAGCTGGTGTTGATGATCGACGAGCCGGGACGCATGTGTTTGATCGCCGCCTGGCAGATCCGGAACATGGCAGTGATGTTGACGTCGAAGGTCATCACCCATTCGTCATCGGGGATTTCTTCGAAGTTCTCGTGGGTCATCTGGAATGCGGCGTTGTTGACCAGTATGTCGATACGGCCGAAGCGCTCGACGGTCTGGTCGACCAGCGCCTGGCATTGAGCCTTCTCGGCAATGTCGCCCGGCAGCAGGATGCACTGACGCCCGGCCTGTTCGACCCAGCGTGCGGTTTCCTTGGCGTCCTCGTGTTCATTCAAGTACGCCACGGCGACGTCGGCACCTTCACGGGCGAAGGCAATCGCCACCGCGCGACCAATGCCGCTGTCGGCACCAGTGATCAGCGCGATCTTGCCGGCGAGGCGGCCGGAACCGACGTAGCTTTGCTCACCGCAGTCTGGATACGGTTCCATTTTGCGTTGCGAGCCGGGTACCGGTTGGGCTTGTTTCGGGAAGGGTGGTTTTGGATAGTCAGTCATCGCAGGGTCTCCTGATTTCAAGGCCAGTGTTCCGGGTTGACCCGGCGGGTTTGCCTTGAGTTCGATCGGATTTGCGCTGGATTTCTGCTGAACACCGGTCCCCTTGTAGGAGTGAGCCTGCTCGCGAAAGCGGTCTGTCAGCCAGGAATAGGTGACTGACAAACCGCTATCGCGAGCAGGCTCACTCCTACAGGGGATCTGTTTGAGCTCAGAGATTGCGGTTGGACAGCGCCCGCTCCATCCGCGCAATCCCTTCTTCGAGCAACGCCCGCGGGCAGCCGAAATTCAAGCGTACGAACTGCTGATGAGCGTCGCCAAAATCCAGTCCGGCACTCAACCCGACCTTGCCCTGTTCAAGGAAGAACCGCTGCGGATCCCGCAGGTCCAGCGCCGTGCAATCGAGCCACGCCAGATAGGTGCCCTGTGGCACATTAATGGTCACGCCCGGCAGGCGCGTGCGCACGGCGTCCACCAGCCAGTCGCGGTTGGCCTGCAGGTAGGTTTTCATTTCAGCGAGCCACGGCCCGGCTTCGCTGTAGGCGACACGGGTGGCTTCCATGCCCAGCGGATTGACGCTGTCGACCATGCCGCAGCGCGCGTGGTTAACGCGTTCGCGCAGGGCGGCGTCCTGGATGATCATGAACGAGGTCTTGAGACCGGCGATGTTGTACGCCTTGCTCGCCGACATCAGGGTGATCGTGCGTTTGGAAATTTCCGGACTCAGCGACGCGGTGGGAATGTGTACGCGGCCGTCGAAGCACAGTTCGGCGTGGATTTCGTCGGAGATGATCCACGCGTTCTGCGCTGCACAAATGTCCGCCACTGCCTGCAATTCTGCGCGGTCGAAGACCTTGCCGATCGGGTTGTGCGGGTTGCTCAGCAGCAGGGCGCCACCGCCTTCGAGCGCGTCACGCAAAGATTCCAGCGGCGTGGCGTAAGTGCCATCGGCTTGGGCGTCGAATTCCAGCTCGACCTTGTTCAGACCCCAATGGCCCGGCGCATGGCGCAGCGGCGGATAGTTGGGCGTTTGCACGACGACATTCTGCTGTGCCTGCACAAGAGCCTTGAGCGCCATGTTGAAGCCCGACTCCACGCCCGGCAGGAAAATCAGTTCCTGCGGTTTGACCCGCCATGCGTACTTGTTCCAGAGGTCGGCGACGATGGCTTCACGCAGGTTGTCCTGCGCCACGCTGTACCCGAGCAGCGGGTGCAGCAGGCGCTGCTGCAAGGCTTCGATGATGACCGGTGGCGCGGCGAAATCCATATCAGCGACCCACATCGGCAACACATCGGCCGGGTAGCGGCTCCACTTGGTGCTGCCGGTGTGGTGGCGGTCGAACAGCTGATCAAAATCGAAAGTCATGCGCGGTCTCGTCAAGGCGGGATTGGTCCTGGCGGACATTCTATGCGCAACGCCATCTATGTGGGAGCGAGCCTGCTCGCGAATTACGTCGGGTCAGGCAGCATCGAGTTGAATGACCCACCGCTTTCGCGAGCAGGCTCGCTCCCACAGGGGTTGTGTACTGGCTGGAAATCCGGGCCAGACTCCCGACGGTCGGTTTTCACACAATCGGCAAGGTCTTTGTCTACAGTGAAAATGTCGGCGCCAAGGCGTCGCAATCGTGATTGTCCAGATAAAGCCCGGCGCAAGTACCGGGTTCCACCTGATCAGGAGTGCACGATGGATCTCAGCCGTCGTCAGTTCTTCAAGGTCGCCGGTATCGGCCTTGCAGGCTCAAGCCTGGGCGCGTTGGGCATGGCCCCGACGGCGGCCTTCGCCGAGCAGGTGCGTCACTTCAAGCTCGCCCACACCCGTGAAACCCGCAACACCTGCCCGTATTGCTCGGTCGGTTGCGGTTTGATCATGTACAGCCAGGGCGATGCCGGCAAGAACGTGGCGCAAAACATCATTCACATCGAAGGCGACGCCGACCACCCGGTCAATCGCGGCACCCTGTGCCCGAAAGGCGCGGGCCTGCTCGACTTCATTCACAGCCCCGGCCGCTTGCAGTACCCGCAGGTGCGCAAGCCCGGCAGCAATGAATGGACGCGCATCGGCTGGGACGAAGCTCTTGATCGTATCGCCGACCTGATGAAGGCCGACCGCGACGCCAATTTCATCGAGAAAAATGCCGACGGGCAAACGGTGAATCGCTGGCTGACCACCGGTTTCCTCGCGGCGTCGGCGGCGTCCAATGAAGCCGGCTATATCACCCAAAAGGTGATTCGCAGCCTCGGCCTGCTGGGGTTCGATAACCAGGCGCGTGTCTGACACGGCCCGACGGTGGCAAGTCTTGCCCCGACGTACGGCCGTGGCGCCATGACCAATACCTGGACCGATATCGCCAACGCGAATCTGATCCTGGTGATGGGCGGCAACGCAGCAGAAGCGCATCCGTGCGGCTTCAAATGGGTGACCGAGGCCAAGGCGCATAACGCCGCGCGGCTGATCGTGGTCGATCCGCGTTTTACCCGGACTGCTTCGGTGGCCGACTATTACGCGCCGATCCGCACCGGCACCGACATTGCCTTTATGGGCGGGTTGATCAATTACCTGCTGACCGAGGACAAGATCCAGCACGAATACGTGCGCAACTACACCGACGTGTCGTTCATCGTCAAGGCCGGCTATGGCTTCGAAGACGGCTTGTTCAGCGGTTATGACGCGAAGAAGCGCAGCTATACCGACAAGTCCGGCTGGGGCTACGAGTTCGCCGAGGACGGTTTCGTCCGCGTCGACCCGACCCTGCAAGACCCGCGCTGCGTCTATCAGCTGATGAAGCAGCATTACAGCCGCTACAACATCGATCTGGCGAGCCAGATCTGCGGCATGCCCGTCGACGCCATGCAGAAAATCTGGGAAGAAATCGCCACCTGCTCGACACCGGGCAAGACCATGACGATTCTCTATGCGCTCGGCTGGACGCAGCACTCGATCGGCGCGCAGATCATCCGCAGCGCGGCGATGGTGCAACTGTTGCTGGGCAACGTCGGCATGCCCGGCGGCGGAGTCAATGCCTTGCGCGGGCATTCGAACATTCAGGGCCTGACCGACCTCGGCCTGCTATCCAACGCCTTGCCCGGCTACCTCACTCTGGCCAGCGACAGCGAGCAGGACTACGGCCAGTTCATCTTCAAACGCACGCAGGTGCCGCTGAGACCGGGGCAGCTCTCGTACTGGCAGAACTACAGCAAATTCCACGTCAGCCTGATGAAGTCCTGGTACGGTGCCAACGCCACCGCCGAGAACAACTGGCTGTTCGACCATTTGCCGAAGCTCGACATCCCCAACTACGACGTGCTGAAAATGTTCGACCTGATGAGCCAGGGCAAGGTCAACGGCTACTTCTGCCAGGGCTTCAACCCGATCGCCGCACTGCCGGACAAGAACCGGGTGATGGGCGCACTGGCCAAGCTCAAATGGCTGGTGGTGATGGACCCGCTGGCCACGGAAACCTCGGAGTTCTGGCAAAACGTCGGGCCGTACAACGACGTCAAAACCGAGGAAATCCAGACCGAAGTGATTCGCCTGCCGACCACCTGTTTCGCCGAGGAGGATGGCTCGCTGGTCAACAGCAGCCGCTGGCTGCAATGGCACTGGAAAGGCGCCGACGGCCCCGGCGAAGCGCAGACCGACATCCGCATCATGAGCGAACTGTTCCTGCGTCTGCGCCAGCGTTATCAGACCGAGGGCGGCAAGTTTCCCGATCCGCTGCTCAAGCTGTCGTGGCCATACAAGATCCCCGACGAGCCTTCTCCGGAAGAACTGGCGCGGGAAATCAACGGCACCGCCGTCAGCGATTTCACCGATGCCAGCGGCGTCACGGTCAAGGCCGGCACGCAACTGGCCGGCTTCGGGTTGCTCAAGGACGATGGCAGCACCGCGTCTGGTTGCTGGATCTTCGCCGGCAGCTGGACCGAGGCTGGCAACCAGATGGCCCGCCGCGATAACGCCGATCCGTTCGGCATGCACCAGCATCAGGGCTGGGCCTGGGCGTGGCCGGCCAATCGGCGGATTCTCTACAACCGCGCTTCGTCGGACCCGGCGGGCAAGCCATGGGACCCGAAAAAGCGTCTGGTGTGGTGGAACGGCAAGACCTGGACCGGCACCGACGTGCCGGACTACAAGGCTGACGTGCCGCCGGAAGCCGGGATGAATCCGTTCATCATGAACCCCGAAGGCGTGGCGCGGTTCTTCGCCGTCGACAAGATGAACGAAGGGCCTTTCCCCGAGCACTACGAGCCGTTCGAGACGCCGATTGGCATCAACCCGCTGCATCCGCAGAACAAGAACGCCACCAGTAATCCGGCGGCGCGGATCTTCGATTCGGTCTGGGAAACCCTCGGTGAGGCCAAGGACTACCCGTACGCCGGCACCAGCTACCGGCTCACCGAACATTTCCACTTCTGGAGCAAGCACTGCAAGTTGAACGCGATTGCCCAGCCCGAGCAGTTCGTGGAAATCGGCGAAGTGCTGGCGAACGAGAAGGGCATCGCTGCCGGTGATCGCGTGCGGGTCAGCTGCAAACGCGGCTTTATCGAAGCGGTCGCGGTGGTGACCAAACGCATCCGGCCGCTGCAGGTCAACGGCCAGGTCGTGCATCAGATCGGCATCCCGCTGCACTGGGGATTCACCGGCCTGACGCGCCACGGTTACCTGACCAACACCCTGGTGCCGTTCCTCGGCGATGGCAACACTCAGACCCCGGAATCCAAGTCATTCCTGGTCAACGTGGAGAAACTGTAAATGGCCAGCCAAGACATCATTGCCCGCTCGGCCACTACCACGGTGCCGCCGTCGGTGAGAACCCAGCAGGGCGTTGCCAAGCTGATCGACACCACCAAATGCATCGGCTGCAAGGCTTGCCAGGTCGCCTGCTCGGAATGGAACGAGCTGCGCGACGAAGTCGGTCACAACCACGGCACCTACGACAATCCGCAGGACCTGACGGCGGACTCATGGACGCTGATGCGCTTCACCGAGCACGAAACCGACGCCGGCAACCTCGAATGGCTGATCCGCAAGGATGGCTGCATGCACTGCGCCGAACCCGGTTGTCTGGCCGCGTGCCCGAGCCCCGGCGCGATCATCCAGCATGCCAACGGCATCGTCGATTTCGATCAGGATCACTGCATCGGTTGCGGCTATTGCATCACCGGTTGCCCGTTCAACATTCCGCGCATTTCACAGAAAGATCACAAGGCCTACAAATGCACGCTGTGTTCCGACCGGGTGGCGGTGGGGCTGGAGCCGGCCTGCGTGAAAACCTGCCCGACCGGCGCCATCGTTTTCGGCACCAAGGAAGACATGAAGGAACACGCCGCTGAACGCATCGTCGACCTGAAAAGCCGTGGTTTTGAAAACGCTGGTTTGTACGATCCAGCCGGGGTCGGCGGCACCCATGTGATGTATGTGCTGCACCACGCCGACACGCCGAAAATCTATGCCGGCCTGCCGGATCACCCGGCGATCAGTCCGCTGGTGGATTTGTGGAAGGGCATCAGCAAACCCCTCGGTCTGTTGGCGATGGGCGCGGCGGTGCTGGCCGGGTTCTTCCACTACGTGCGCATCGGCCCGAATCGTGTCGAGGAAGATGAACAGCCGCCAGCGCCTGACACCTCGGTGCACGTGGTCGACCCGGCGGTGCACACCTTCGATCCACGCGGGGAGGAGCGGCCATGAGCAACAAGACGATCCTGCGTTACGGCGCCAACCAGCGCACGAATCACTGGCTGGTGGCGATCCTGTTCTTCCTGGCCGGGTTGTCGGGGCTGGCGTTGTTTCATCCGTCGCTGTTCTGGCTGAGTAATCTGTTCGGCGGCGGCACCTGGACGCGGATCCTGCACCCGTACATGGGCATCGCCATGTTCGTGCTGTTCCTCGGTCTGGTGTTCAGCTTCTGGCGCAGCAATTTCTTCATCGCCAATGACCGCCGGTGGCTGCGGCGGATCAACCGGGTGATGGTCAACGACGAAGAAAGCGTGCCGCCGGTGGGCAAGTACAACGCCGGGCAGAAGCTGCTGTTCTGGACTTTACTGCTGTGCATGCTCGCGTTGCTGTTCACCGGGCTGGTGATCTGGCGCGCGTGGTTCAGTGCGTATTTCGGCATCACCACGATCCGCTGGGCCATGTTGTTGCATGCGCTGGCCGGGTTCGTGCTGGTGCTGAGCATCATCGTGCACATCTACGCCGGTTTGTGGATCAAGGGGTCGGTCGACGCCATGCTGCATGGCTGGGTCAGCCGGCCGTGGGCGAAAAAACACCATGAACTGTGGTACCGCGAGGTGACCCGCGACGAACAGCCTCGGGACCTGCCCGAGCGACCGCTGACGAAAAAGGGCTGACTTTTGCCAAGCATTCTTGAACCTGGGGAAATCGAGGCGGCGGCCAGTTCGCCGCCGTTTCTGTATCTGCCGCCGCGTGACCTGTTTGCCCTGCGCGCTGAGCGCCTTGAGCGTCTGGCCGAGGGCAACGGTTTGGCGGATTATCTGCGGTTGATGGCCGGATTATGCCGGGCACAGCAGCAGGTCTTCGACGATCCGCCGCTCACCGCGCCGTTTGATGCGCAGCGTTTCGAAGCCTGTCAGCAACACGGTCTGCCACCATTCGCGGCAGATACCTTGGTGCGCGAAGAGGCCTGGCAGCCGTGGCTCGACGCCTTGCTGCAGCGCTACGCGCCCGCGGATCAGCCTGCGGTCATCGACGCGCTGGACAGCCTGCGCGCCGCCAGTCCCGGCCAGTTGCGCGCGTGGGCGGTGGCGCTGGTCAGCGGCCAGTATTCGCTGGTGCCGGCGGCGCTGGTGCCGTTTCTCGGCGCGGCCCTGCAAACCGCGTGGAGCCACTGGTTGCTCAGCGTGCCGAATCTGCTACTCAAACCCGGCGACAGCCTCAGCCAATGCCCGGCCTGCGGTTCGCCGGCCATGGCCGGGGTGATTCGTCATCGCGGCAAGCACAACGGCTTGCGTTATCTGGTGTGTTCGCTGTGTGCCTGCGAATGGCACGTGGTGCGGGTCAAGTGCGTGTATTGCGAGCAGAGCAAGGGCCTCGAGTACCTGAGCCAGGAAGACGACCGGCACAGCGCCGAGCAGGCGCCACTGCGCGCCGAAGTCTGCCCGAGCTGCAACAGCTACCTGAAATTGCTTTATCTGGAGAACGACGCCGAAGCCGAGGCGTTGTCGGCGGATCTCGGCAGTTTGCTGCTGGACATGCGTCTGGCCCAAGACGGTTATCAGCGTCTGGCACCCAATCTGCTGCTGGCGCCGGGAGACGAATGACGAGTGCAGAAACTGTGGGAGTTCAAGCCTGGTCCCACAGATGTTGTGCCGGACCACAAAGCCCGGTCAGCCACAAATCCCGTAGGAGCGAGCCTGCTCGCGAAGGCGTCAGGTCAGCCACATCCACCCTAGCTGACACACCGATTTCGCGAGCAGGCTCACTCCTACAGGGATTGACGGAGACCAACTATCCTCATTCCACCCCGAATCTCTGTGGGAGCTGGCTTGCCAGCTCCCACAGATGTTGCGCCGGACCACAAATTCCGGTCAGCCACAAATCCCCTGTGGGAGCGAGCCTGCTCGCGATGGCGTCAGGTCAGCCACCTCCACACCAACTGACAAACCGTTTTCGCGAGCAGGTCAGTCACATCCACACTCACTGACACACCGATTTCGCGAGCAAGCTCGCTCCCACAGGGATTGGCTGCATGCACTCATTCTGCAGGCCGCCACAAAACAATGTGGGAGCGAGCCTGCTCGCGATGGCGTCAGGTCAGCCACATCCACACTAACTGACACACCGCATTCGCGAGCAGGCTCACTCCCACAGTGCGTCTACACTTCTGAAACCCTTGTGGGAGGGAGCTTGTTCCCCAAGGGGCTGTTTCAGTCGAATCAGGAGTGGCTGATGTCTTCCAGCGTTGCCCTGCGGTTGCCGTCCATTGACGGGTTATTGCGTCACCCGGCGTGCGCGCCGTTGGCCGAGCGTTACGGCCGGGATTCGTTGCTGACGGGGTTGCGTCAGTTGCTCGATGAGCTGCGTCCTGGCGTGTTGAACGGGCAATTGTCCGCCGTTGAAATCGGCGCCGAAGTCCTCGCCGGCCGCGTCGGCGAACGCTTGGCGCAACAGCAGCGCAGTCAGGTTCGCCGGGTATTCAATCTCACCGGCACGGTGCTGCACACCAACCTCGGCCGCGCCTTGTTGCCGGACGAAGCCATCGAAGCGGTGCAAATGGCCGCACGTTATCCGCTCAATCTGGAGTTCGATCTGGCCAGCGGCAAACGCGGTGATCGCGATGATCTGATCGAAGGCCTGATCCGCGAACTGACCGGTGCCGAGGCCGTTACCGTGGTCAACAACAATGCCGCCGCGGTGCTGCTGACCCTCAACAGCCTCGGCGCGCGCAAGGAAGGCATCATCTCCCGCGGGGAACTGATCGAGATCGGCGGCGCGTTCCGCATCCCCGACATCATGGCCCGCGCCGGCGTGCGCCTGCACGAAGTCGGCACCACCAATCGCACCCACGCCCGTGACTACGAGGCCGCCATTGGCCCGCGCAGCGGTTTGATCATGCGCGTGCATGCCAGCAATTACAGCATCGAAGGTTTCACCGCGCGGGTGCCCACCGCTGAACTGGCCGCGTTGGCGCACGCCCATGGCTTGCCATTGCTGGAGGACCTGGGTAGCGGCAGCCTGCTCGACCTGACCCGCTGGGGCTTGCCGGCAGAACCGACGGTACGCCAGGCGCTCCTGGACGGTGCGGATATCGTCACCTTCAGCGGCGACAAATTGCTTGGCGGCCCGCAGGCCGGGTTGATCGTCGGGCGCAAAGAGCTGATCGCGAATATCAAGAAGAACCCATTGAAGCGTGCGCTGCGCGTCGACAAGTTGACCTTGGCCGCGCTGGAAGCGGTGCTGGGTTTGTATCGCGATCCGGATCGTCTCGCTGAACGTCTGCCGAGTCTGCGCCTGTTGACCCGTCCGCAGGCCGACATCTGCGCTCAGGCGTCACGTTTGCAGCCCTTGCTCGCTGAAATCCTGGGGTCGGTCTGGCAGGTCAGCGCTGTCGAGGCCCTGGGCATGATCGGCAGCGGCAGCCAACCGGTGGCGCGCCTGCCGAGTGCGGCACTGTGTTGCCGCCCGCAGGTGTCCAAGCGCTGGCGCGGGCGCTATCTGTTGAATCTGGAAGCGGCATTGCGCGCGTTGCCGATTCCGGTGCTTGGGCGTATCGACGACGATGCGCTTTGGCTCGATCTGCGTCAGCTCGACGATGAGCCGGCGTGGCTGGCGCAGTTGCCGCAATTGCAGGTCGACCGGTGATCGTCGGCACGGCGGGGCACATCGACCACGGCAAGACCTCGCTGTTGCAGGCGCTGACCGGCCAGACCGGCGACCGCCGCCCGCAGGAGCGCGAACGCGGCATGACCATCGACCTGGGTTATCTCTATGCCGAACTTGAACCTGGCGCGGGCCTCACCGGGTTCATCGACGTCCCCGGCCACGAGAAATTCACCCACAACATGCTCGCCGGCGCGCAGGGCATTGATCTGGTATTGCTGGTGGTCGCGGCGGACGACGGCGTGATGCCGCAGACCCGCGAGCATCTGGCGATCGTCGAACTGCTCGGCATTCCCCGCGCGTTAGTGGCGATCACAAAATGCGACCGGGCCGGGACGGGCAGGGTGGAAGAGGTGCAGCGTCAGGTGCTCGACCTGCTTGCGCCCGGGCCTTTTGCTGATGCGCCGATCTTTACCGTGTCGAGTGTGAGCGGGCAGGGTGTCGACGAACTGCGCGCGGCTTTGTTGCACGCGCAAAAAGACGTTCTGGCGCGCAGTTGTGAGGGCGGGTTTCGTTTGGCGATTGATCGGGCGTTCAGCGTGGCTGGCGCGGGAATTGTGGTCACGGGCACGGCGCTGTCGGGGACTGTCGCGGTGGGCGACAGACTGGTTCTGGCGCCTGCCGGCAAATCGGTACGCATCCGTGGACTGCACGCGCAAAACCAAACTGCTGAACGGGCCTTCGCCGGCCAACGCGTGGCGTTGAACCTCAGCGGCGATCGTCTGGAGCTGGCGCAGATCCACCGTGGCCAATGGCTGCTGGCAGACTGGCTGCACGCCCCGACCCAGCGCATCGACATCGAATTTCAGCTGTTGCCCGGCGAGCGCACCTTCGAACACTTCCACCCGGTGCATCTGCACCTCGGCACCCAGGACGTCATCGCCCGCGTCGCCTTGCTGCAAGGCCCGCGCCTGAGTTCCGGCGAGCGCATGTTCGCGCAACTGCTGATCAACGCGCCGGTGCACGCGGTGAAGGGCGATCGATTGATCCTGCGCGACGCCAGCGCCCAGCGCACCCTGGGCGGCGGCGTCGTCCTCGACCCGTTCGCCCCGGCCCGCCAACGCCGCAGCCCCGAACGTCTGGCGCAACTGCAAACCCTCGCCCTCAGCGTCGGTCTCGAACAAGCCTTGCCAGCGCTGCTCAACCACAGCCCCGGCGGCCTCGACCCGCGACGCCTCGAACGCCAGTTCAATCGCCCGCGCGCGCAGTGGACGCTGGCGGAAAACATCCGCCTGATCGACACCCGCCAAGGGCCGCTGCTGTTCAACGTCCAGCGCTGGGGCCAGTTGAAATTCAATTTGCTCGAACAATTGGCGCGGTTTCACGAACAAGAACCCGACCAAATGGGCCCTGACCGCGATCGCCTGCGACGCTTCAGCGCCCTGGCACTGGAACGTTCGACGTTTGTCAGTTTGCTGGATGAATTGCTCAGCGCGGGCTCGATCCTCGCCAATGGTCCGTGGTTGCATCTGCCCGATCATCAGGTGCGCCTGAATGCCGACGACGAAATCCTCTGGCAGCAATTACAGCCGTTGTTCGAACAGGCCGGTTTCGACCCACCGTGGGTGCGCGACGCGGCGAAAATGCTCGGCGAAGATGACGCCAGCGTCCGCCTGCTGCTGCGCAAACTGGCACGGCTGGGGCTGATGCACCAAGTGGTGCGCGACCTGTTCATCAGCGACATCGCCGTGCGGCAAATGGCGGCGTTGTTGCTGAAACTCGCTGAAGAAAATCCGTCGATCCAAGTGACAACCTTCCGCGATGCGCTAGGCTTGGGACGCAAACGCTGCATTCAGTATCTGGAGTATTTCGACCGACTCGGCCTGACCCGTCGCCTCGGCGAATCCCGCCAGATCCGCCGCGACAACGCGCTGGCTCACGCCGGCGCGCAATGAGTTCAAGGAAGGCAATCGCGCCCGGTGGCGCGGCCGGGCTTCAAACCCGGTTGGGGACGGCATCCGTTCCCGGGCAGGTTCGACTCCGGCTGCCTTCCGCCAGTTTTCAAAAGCAAAAGATCGCAGCCTTCGGCAGCTCCTCCACCGATTCGTAGGAGCTGCCGAAGGCTGCGATCTTTTGATTCTGAATGCCGGAGAAACGTAGTCTGGCCCCTTTACTTATCGAGGGCGCGATCGGCGGCTTGGTTGATCGTTCCCACGCAGAGCGTGGGAACGATCTTCGTGGCGCAGCGCTAATGCGGCAACTCCAGATTATCCAGCACCCGATTCACCGCCAATTCGCCGAGCATGATCAACTGCGCGATGCCCATCAGCGTCCGCCGCTGCGATGGTTTGACCAGCCCGGCGAATTCCTGGGCGATGGTTTTGGCCGAGGCGAGGGTTTCGCAAGCGTTGGCCAGCAGGTCTTCGTTTTTGGTGTCGGCGGTGACCGCGTACATGGCGCGAGGGCTGAAGGGTGGTGGCGTAGAGCCGGGTGGGCAGAGGTAGTGATCGAGGGCGCGGTCGGCGGCTTGGTGGAGTTTTTTGGAATCGAGGGATTCGTAGGGGGAGGTGGGGTCGGTTTCGGGTGGATTGGGTGTTGGTTTGATCATGGTGAAGTTCCTACATGTGAGGCCACCAAAACCTGTCGCTAAACAAGAAAGGGTGGCGGCTGGACGCAGGTTAGCGAACCGGGTGTAGGCGCCCGGCAGACCCGAAGGTCTCCCACGCACAGCCGCCATGACATCAATTGCAGAAAGAGGGTCTGCAAATTGAGTTTGGAGCGCTGGTGCGCCTACATAGACTCGGGTCGCTAAACCCGATCGCTGATTCGTCAGCGACCGCACCACAATAGAACCCGCCCCCAAGGCGCACAAGCCGGCGGATTCTGGCGTAGCTGTAGGCAATGGCGCAAGAATTTGTAGCCTTGAAGGCGTGTCTGGAGGTGTCTTTTAAACACCTGAGTTTAAAAGGCGGTTTGCGCTGACTTCACTGGCCCCTTCGCGAGCAAGCTCGCTTCTACAGTTGAACTGCATTCCACTCACAGATTGGAAGTGCATTTTCTTTTTGGGAGCGAGCCCGCTCGCGAGAGGGGCATTTCCGGTCAGCGGACAATTCACGTTCAAACCTCTCTCTTTCAACCCTTGGCCAAAGTTGAAGGTAGATAAGTCTGTCCCCTTTTTTCCCCAGCCGAGCTTCAAACTCGGTTGGGGTTTTACGTAGGCTGCATTTCCGCAATTACTCGAAAGCGAGGGCAAAAAGTCTGCTATGGCACCTTGCCAAACTCCCAGCCAGTAATATAAATCTGGCCGGTTACAGTTATCCTTACCGACGCAATCCCAAGTAGTCTTCCTGAATCAATTAAATGGTACTCCGACCACCTGTTAATAATCTTACTTATGGTGCCCATCGTTGCTCCGGATGAATTAAGAAAAGCAAAGGTGATAGTCGTTGGCTCTATAATGTTCCCCCCCTCGGCCTTGAGATTTACTCGTTCTGTCGTTTGGCCAATAAAGTCGAGTTGATATGTAATTGATCCTGGCGTGTGGGGCACATACGGAAAGATTCTCCAATACTCGCAGTCTATATAACAGTTCACTTGATTTTGATGCGAAAACGTAATCCTACACGTTTCAGTACTTATAGACTGGCCGATTAACAGCTTCCCCGTTGGAAGAGTTATGGATTTTAGAACTGTGAAGTTCCAAGGCGCTGACTCTGGCCTCGTTCCATATACTGCTTTGACTTTGAAACTGTGTTCTACCCTGCCTAGACCATTTACGTTAAAGGTCCACTCACCAGTGGCAGCATCGGCGGTTGCTTCACCTTGGGACACTGCATGATCGAAAACCTCGACTTTTAGTCCTTTGGCAGCTATGCCTCTGAGGGTCACCGCCAGTTCGGCTGTTGTCCCGCCCTGCGGAATTTCCCTGCCGCTGAGAGTGCCTTTGATAGAGGCTATGGTCGGGGCCGTCGCCACTGCCACGGTAAAGGTCCGTGCTGCCGACACAGGGTTGCTCCCATACAAAGCCTTGGCGGTAAAGCTGTGTGCAGCCACAGCCAGGGCACTGACGAGCAGCGTCCAGACACCGGTTGTGGCATGTGCCGTTGCCTGATCTTTGGAGACCGTGCCGTCAAAGATTTCGACCTTCTGGCCTTTCGCCGCGACGCCGCTCAGGGTCACGGCAGTTTCCACCGTAAGGCCGCCGTGAGGGATTTCATCCCCGCTGGGTGAGCCTTTGACCGATGTCAACGTTGGGGCGGTAGCCGCCGTCACAGTCAGTGTGCGCACATTTGACCATTGCGGGGACGATGTATACAGCGATCCTGCGTATAACCTCCGGGCACCCACTGCAACAGTAATCGACAACTCCCATGTGCCTGTTGTCGTCGAGGCTGTGGCCACCCCTTTGGAGGTGTGGTTCGAGCCGTTTCCTTCAAAAATTTCGACCCTCTGGCCCTTGCTCGCGGTGCCTATGAGCTTCAGGGCGGTGCTGACGGTAGTTTGTCCCTCGGGGATTTCAACGTTCTTGTCGTCAAGCACGTTGCTCAGCGTAGGGACGACAACCGCCGTCACGGTCAGTGTTCTGGCTGCCGACACGGCGCCGGAGCCGTACAAAGCCTTGACGGTAAAGCTGTGCGCTGCCACAGCCAGGGCACTGACGAGCAGCGTCCAGACACCGGTTGTGGCATGTGCCGTTGCCTGATCTTTGGAGACCGTGCCGTCATAGATTTCGACCTTCTGGCCTTTCGCCGCGACGCCGCTCAGGGTCACGGCAGTTTCCACCGTAAGGCCGCCGTGAGGGATTTCATCCCCGCTGGGTGAGCCTTTGACCGAGCCGAGGGTCGGCACAACGTTTTCGTAGGCCTTGATCCTGTAAGCCCGTAGGGCAAACGTAACGGCCTCACTCTCAACCTGAGTACCACCAAAACCTGCCTTGAACTCCAGTTCCAAGTCTCTGCCATCTTCCAGGCTTTGCAAGTCGGGGAGTGGAAAGCCGTCGTGGGTGTGAAAACCCTGGTCGATCCACGTCGCATTGGTTTGCGAACCCGGCGGTTGCCAGAAGGTTTTCAAGTAGTCGCCCCCGCCTTTCAATGTCCCTTTCGCTTTCAGCCAGACATATTGTTTCAGCGCAATGTGCGGATAACTGTTCGCGCGAAGGGTGGCGTTGGTGGTCAATTGACTGACGTCCAACTCCGGCCCTTCGCCTTGTTCGGAGGCCTGCACGATCAACGGCTTGGGCAAATCGCTTTGCGCAATGGGCGACACCGCCAGCGCACGAATCCGCGACTCTTTCGGATCCTGGGTGCTGCGCGTAACCGTGTAATCCAGCGTGATGGACTTGGCGAGGTTGAAGGCGATCACCGAGACGGCCAGCGGTATTTCCTGCAGGCCGACGGTGGTGACGGGCCATGGCTCGGTGGTGTGCGAACCGGCAGCCGGCGTTCCGGGGGCGCCGGTCAAGCGGACGATAATCCTGTCGCCGACCAGCATGCCGTCATAGTTGATCACGGAGGTCAGTGCGTTCTGGGCCTCCAGTGGGTCGAGGCTGGTGTCGTTCGGGGCTTGCTTGATTTTCGGCTCTTTCAGATCCAGCGCCACGCCGACACGAAACTCCAGCGGCTCGGCATAACTGGTCCTCCCATCCG